>CADBIU010000041.1 GCA_902794825.1 uncultured Lachnospiraceae bacterium | reverse complement strand
TGCATCATTCGGCCATATCCGACAGGCAGACAGCTAACAACAGATGTAATATCGGGGTGCTGGGCGCTGGTGTGACCACCGTTCAGCATGCCCTAAATAGTTGTGTGGCTGCTGGAATTTCCTCTTTTCTGACAATTTTACCGTGAAGTGGATCAACAACTTCTTCATGTTTTTCAGAAATATAATATTGGTACAGCCAGCCGATGATTTCGACCTGTCCGCCACGCTCAACGTTAAAGTCTTCTTCTGGGATATCGTGCACCAGGTGGTAGACCACGCCATCATGGTCTATTACAGACATATTCAGAAGGAGCTCGGTGTAGTCATTAGTCTTCTCAAAAAGAGCAGGCAAAATCTCATTTAAGGCGTTGCACTGCTTGATGAACAACAGGCGGAAAAGTTCATCCAGCTTGTTCTCGCTCTTGAATTCCATAATGGTCTGCTGCTCATCCCTGGTGAAATCGAGATCTGCATCAAAGGGAATTGTGACCAGATCCGGCTCTATTTTGCCTTGGTCGGAGGAAAGGACGCGGATATGGCTCGGCAGATAGTCATTGACCTCCATGAAGCGCACCGCGATAAGGCGGTTGAACCATGTGTAGGCAACCTCCTCGATGATATACTTGTAAGCAGTCTGGTAGTTGGAATCCTTTGCTTTTCTTCGGATCAAGTCTGCCAGATGCTCGCGCTGGTGGATGGCTTCGCCGCTGATCGCATAAGGCTCGGGTGTTCCGATTTCATAAAACTTTGTCTGTCCTGTTGACTGAGGAAGTGCCTGGTGAATGCCGTCAGCTGTTATGCCCATAAGTCCGGCGCGGTAGCTAATGTCGGCGATCAGTTTATTTCTCGCCCAGATGGCGAAATTCTTTATGGCGGTTTTGTTCATAGTTATGTCATCCCTTTATTTGTCAAAACTCAACATTCAAAATAACGTTCTCTCCTAACTCTGCAAGAAGAGACTTGCGCAGCGACTCCAATGCCTTATCTACATCATCAGGACTCTCAAGCCGCCATGAGGCTGTATGTGTCATATTCTTTATAGTGACATTTTTGGTTTTCTTGGCTCTATCCTCTCCATCATTAAGCTGCACATCCCGTTTAGCCATCTCGTTCAGGAGACGAATCTTTAGCGCTTCCGCTTTGTCCGCATAACTGCGGAGAGAAGATACATTGTTACAGTGCTCAGCTCCGCTTCTGATTTCGTCAAACAGTGTATTGTATCGAGATCTGTAATTATCTGCGTATTTTTTAGTATTAAGAACTTCTATCACGCGCTTCCTTGCCTGATCAATAGTATCCAGTACCGGCTTCTCCTCTCTGCTCAGCACTTCACCATAAGATTTCATAAACCTCTCTCGAAGTGCCGGAAGCTTTGGTATATTCTTGTAAGGCCTCTCCTGTGTGACAATAGTCCGCATTTCGCGGACAATCTGCTCCAGCTCACTGTCCACAATATAGGTCTTGCTGTCTTCATAGATTGCAAGCATATCAAGCGCGCGTGTGAAAATATCCTGCTGTTCGCCTCCGAAGAAAGCACTGACCGGCTCATAATCTTCTGCAAAGTCGTAGAATGCATCGCGCTTCTTCGGAATCTTCTGGAAGAACTCCAGCTGTTCCTGAATCTGGATCGCATACTGCATCAGGCGCTTGCCTGAATCCAACACTTTTCTGCCGGGATAAGCGTATCTCTGGTACTGCGGCTCAAGTCGTAGGATCTCGTTCAGTCTATTCTGAGCATAGCGCTGGAAGTTCTTCATTATGGTGTCATCGTCATCGGATACAGATCCGATCCCAAACACCTCTTTCATGATATCCTTGACCGCTTTCTTGTCTTTCGGACTTGATCCGACTTTTCTCTCCATCAGCAGTTTTTCTGCAAATGCCTTTTTGGTAATAAAGCTGATCAGTTCCTCATCTGTTTTATTGACCGTACTGACACTGGCGCCGTTCACTGTAAATGCGAGGTCACCGCGCTTGAAAAGCTTTGCCACCAGCCAGTGCACATCATCCTCAACAAACCCGTACGGCGCTTTCATGAAACGGTCTTTCACGGTCTTCATGGAAGTCTTCATATGGATCCTGCTGTTGTCGGAGATGAATCCCAGCACATCATCCAGCGCATGGGCGTTCACTTCCCGTCCGCCTTCAAGATTCAACGTGAGTTGGTTCGACGTCTTGAACATCTTCCGGATGTCCGCTTCTCCAAATGCCGCCTCAATGTAGGAAAGCTTATGATAGACGGTCTGCACCAGCCTTCCGATTGCCTCATTAATGCGGCTGATCACTTCTTTGGCACTGGTCCTGACAGTATCACCGTTGACGTAGATCACCGCGTCCTTCAGGTTCTCGGTCAGGTACACCTTGGCGTTAGCGCTGCGTTCGCGCATCTCTACACGCTTTGCTTCTTTGATTGTCTCGTACTTGGTCAGCTGCACGGATGTGTTCAGCCGCAGAAACTTCTCGATCTTCAGATAGACACGGATCTCATCAAGGAATGCCGCATCATTCGGCAGCACGACCAGCACTTCTTTGCCCTGCCCGGACATCATGCGCAGTGTCGTGCCATCATTTCCGCCCTCATACCACGGTGTCAAAATACGGAGTCCGATATCATACTTCTGGTTGGCCTTATAGAGCCTGTCATCCACCATCTGGTTGAAATAGAAAGCGTACCGCCCGTTGAAAGCCGGATAACGATAATACTTGTCCTTAAAGATGTCCTCATAGATCATCTCAGACACTTTGTTGATCACTTCCGCCATCTCGACATTCTGGCTGTCGATCTCACGGTTGATCTCCTGTTCCTCATCCGTCAGGAAAACATATATGCTTCCGTTCTTCTGCACCAGCATCTGCTGCTGCAGTACCTTGAGGGCCTCTTCCACCCTACCTTTCAGCTCGATGCGGTCATCGTCGATATTGCTGATCATGAGGCTGGTGATATTGTCCACATTCGCCTCGATTTCCAAGATATACTTGATCATGAACAGGGTCTTGAGCACATCAATGGCAAAGACGCCACTCTCCTTGTGCTCAGGATTGATCTTTGTATTATCATAAGCGCGAAGGATCACTCCTCTGTGACTGTGATCCAAGAAGTTTTCCAACGCATCATAAAACAGATGGAATGGAACAATGACACCCATCTCCTCATTCTTGAGCCTTGCGGCCGACTCCTTGAACAAAGCCAGCATGGAGCGCTCGCCTTCCGACAGATGTTTGCCGGACGCGCCGTGCGTACGGATCGATGTTAAAACACTGGCAAGCAGATTGAACTGGTACGGAATGAACGGATACACTTCCGTAAAGTCCTTCGCTCCGGAATAGAGCTTCTTTTCCACGCCGTCATTGAAAACGATCAGGTTCTTGATGATCGTCGCTTTCTGCTCATACAGAAGACGCAGCGTCTGCGCTGCCGTATCAGTCTTGTCCAGAATCCTCTTCTTAATGACAGCGTCAACGTTTGCCGACGACAGGGACAGCCTGGTATCAAAGCGTCCCTGGATCTTGGAGAAGTCATTACCCTTAACTTTCGTGATGGAATCGATATCCTGCTGGCTGGTCACGATGACCCACGCTTTGCCCTTGCACTCCTTGCCCAGCTCTTCTGTGACTGTCTGCAGGTTGAGCATCAGCTTGGAATCCTCGCCGATATACTGGCCGATCTCATCCACAAGGAATACGACATGGTGATTCTTTCCCTTGGAATCGATGTAGGCTTTCACTCTTTTGGCAAAATCCTCAATGCTGATCTGGTATGGCTCCGCTGCCTTTTCACACCAGTTGCGTGCTGCGTGCTCGCTCATAAAGTCCATATCTGCAAGGACATCTACAACGGTGTCCTGAATGAAGTCGAACTTATGCCGATTCTCCTTCCAGGGCTTGCCATACTCATCTTCAAAAGCCTCCTCAAATTCCTTCATCCGGCCTGCCTCGGTGAGCTGCTGTTCCAAGTCCGCCAGGTGCGGCAAAGCCCCGCAGTATCCCTGCATCTCATTGAACACACGAAGGAAAACGTTGACGATAGCATCCTTGTTCTGTTTGCTGCCGGTATCGCTCTTGGAATCAATATTGAAAAGGACCACATCTGACGGCGTCTCTGCCGCAAGCCGGATATCCGCCAGTACCATAGGATCCGTGATCTTCTTATCCTCTGTGAAATAGTCCAGAGCAGTCCGCTCCCCAACCTTCCGATTATCCAAAAGGTAAGAAAGGATCTTCAGGAAGTGTGATTTACCGCTTCCAAAGAAGCCAGAGATCCAGACGCCCATCTTCGGGGTTGTTCCAAGGATCCCTTTCTTATAGGCAGAGAAGAAATCTGCAAAATGCTTCTGCAGTTCCTTTGTAACTACGTATTCCTCCAGTTCCTGAGCTACGTTAGTCTCTTCACCCTGTCCTACTATGATGACGCCCTGAATATCACGATCGATCCGCTTTACAAACATGTCCTTTAGCTGCATGGTATTTCCTCCGTATGGGAACTATGGCTCGCCCTTTTCCTCAGTAATTTTCACCCACTTGGGTCACTTTACGAGCCTGAATGCTCTGTAATAATTATCGTCTTTGATCTCATTGAACAGGACAAGTTCCTGCTCATCGTATGTACCGGGAAAAAACATAACTACCGGTACTCTCACAAACGCCTGATGAAGGTTGTTCAGCACCTTGTGCGAGCGAAGGATCGGATAGCACTTTCCTATCCCCGTAAGAAAAACAACGGCGTTTTCCGGTGTGTGATCCCTGATGTACTGCACGATATAGCTGTCATCATCGTTGATCTTCATGGCATTGTTTACCGCCTTCGTGATCCTGTCCAGTCCGCGCCTTTTCTCGAACCTGTAACACTGCTCAAGGAAATCTTCTTTCTCGAGATAATCCATGATGATGTCATACAGATCAAATACAACCAGTTCGAATCCGTCGACGCCCTTCTGGTTCTTTTTCTTCAGATATTCGACCCTCTCGCGAACTTCCAGCTCACATTCCGGCGGATAATCGAACACCCAGTAATTGACTTCATTCGCTCTGCCGCTGCTCTGCCTGAAAGAAGGCTTTTTGATCGCGGCTTCCATCAGATCCAGCCTTTCCTGTATTCCCGCCATCACCTTTCTCCTTTCAGTGCCTTCAGATAATAATCCATGTGCTGCTCCTTCAGCCAGCTCTCCATTTCCGGATCCAGGATCGGCTTGAGGATCTTCCGGATCCCCCTGCCGTTATCCGTCACACCGGCTTCGTACAGGAAATTCCTATAGCTGTGTCCAAGCCTTTCCAATGTCTGGTCTGTCCAGCCAGAGGCTTTCTCACTCTGTTCCTGTTTGTGCTTGAAGAACAGACGGATATCGCTGGGCGAATACTCGTTGATCCCGATGATCATTTTCTCGCGGATGATCTCGTAGACAAATTCTGCAAAGAGTGTGTCATTTGCCATAACTGCGACTAGCGCATACAATTTCTGAGCGGCCAGGTCACTATTCATAAAAATCGGATAAAAACTGTCGTTTAACGCCTTTGTCCTTGCTGACACTGTATTCCAGATCTGCTTTGCACGCGCAGGAGTCGGTGCGCCGAACAGGTTCTCCTCTTCGCTTGCCTTCTTTATTTCTTCCCAGGTTTTTCTCTCATTTCTGAGAGTAACCACCTTGCGAAATTCCATGAACCAGAACGCGTGCTTAACGGCACCCGCACTGTAATTCTTTTTTATATTCATAAATCACCTTTTTCTATTTTGTGATATAAAACCGCAACTTTAATTATACCGCAATCGGCGAAGCTATGAGACTGATTTATTTGATTTTGGACGGCTATTGAGTATGATGGGCAAGAAAGCGGACAAGGCATAAAAAAATCCCTGCTTTACTACTTAAAAGTAGTAAAGCAGGGACATCTGATTTCCGTTAAGTGTATTACTCGTTGAAGTGACCGTTGAATGTACGTTGAATGTATTACGCCAGATGCGCTTAGATGCCTCCATTACTATCCCGGTGAAGAAGGGGAACCTCTTCGCTCAGGTAATTCGCATGCCACCTGTTAAGGCTTGCATGCACCCTTTTATACTCTGATTCGCTTACAGTTCGTGGCCTCATATTGACAATTTCATTGTCTTCATGGCTTGAATATATGAACAGAAGCGCATTGTTCACAATAGCCTGTTTAATTAGCAATGACTGCTCATAAGAAGGCTTGAAACCGTAACTCAAACGCTTTCCATTTCTTGCCATCAACGCTTTCTCCGGGCTTATTGGAAAGATAAAGATATTACCCGGTTCACCGACGCCTATAAACGATCCCGGGTGTTTATGAGGATTGCTTATCACCAATGGTGTGTCCGTAGTCGGCCATCTTACATTGGGATGGCTTTCGATAATGCTCCAATGAAGATCGCGCATCCACTTCGTTACAACGGAGTTCTTCCCAAGGAAACGCTTAATGCACATAAGCCATGAACTCTTTCCCGCGACGGTTTCAACAGATAAGAACGAATGCGCGTCGTTTTCATTTTCCTTAGTAATCCTGACGTCTAACGGGAGCAATGACATGTCAATCCCGTCGTGAGAATTCATATCGTCCTTTATTCTGTTGTCAACAATTCCCTTTTCAATCCCAGATAATACACTATCAATGGCAGACTGTATTTTCTCAGCAACGATTGGCTGCATCCTTATATAAAATGAAACTGTGCGCACATACTGTGCTGTGACAAAGTCAATTAGCGTCATCCATTCTTTCGTGTTGAGTCGCTCACCATTACATACCTTCCTTAATGGTTCAGCAGCGGGATTCTCAAAGTTCTGGGCAAAATAGTCTTCAAAATCATCTCTTTCCAATTTTCCGTCCATCCTTACATACAGGTTGCCCATAGAAGCTGTACGTGATACCGCCTGCTTGTTCCATACTGGTACGTTTTCATTGGACACAAGTAGATTGTACATGCAGATCTTGTTATCACTATCAGCCCATTGTTTTAAGTACATCCTCGGAACATAATGGTTGTTCCTTCCAATTTTCTGTTTAACGTCATTTTTATTGTTGTTGTCCAAATATCTCTGGTCCTCCTCTTTTTCTGCTATGGACTTTAACTCTTTTTTGCCATTTTAAGACTATAGCAGATTGCTTACCAAAACAAGAATTGAGACTCACGGTTCCTAGTCTTGGTCGCTTTATCGACCTCTTAAACATAGCCTACGGTTACCTTACAATATAATTCGTCACAGTGACATCCAACCTCCAGTGCGCCAGATGCATCACAGACACGCACATCAGCGCCAGACGATTATACTCCGTCGGTGAACCAGATGCCAAAGCTTTGGTCAGATTGTCTCCGCGCAGTCTATAAGGACGGTCGTCCATTTCCCGATCGAAGAGCCGCTTTTGCCGCAACCAGGAATCATAATTCGTTTTACGAAGCCTTTCATGTTCTTCAAGCCAGCGGTTCATCAGCTTACACCTCATTTCTTGTGCAAATCCCGGCTCAGCTTCGATTTTTTTCACATAGTATGCGTAGCATCTTCTTGCGTTTTCGGCACGTAAGCCATGAAAATCAATCTTATTATTGAGTTCCTCCTTACTGAACACATTTTCCATAGGTTCAAGGTTGCGGAATATTTCACGTACTGTATCGACGTTCTCCGGAAGTATGTACTGCCTCTGCTGTTTACCCCCTTTGCCACGTTGAACAATCACGTACCATTCATCATTCCGATGACTCAGATCCACACCCAATAATCTCGCAAGTTCCGCCCGGCGTATGCCAACCGCTCTTTGGAATGAGACGACCCGTTCATATTTCGGATTGCACTCCTCTTTAAGTCCCTGCGAGTTTTTGCATTTTTCATCAATGCCTTTATTCCGACTGCGGACAATCTTGCCCGCAGTTCTCTTCGGTTTTCTGATTTCGTCCATCGACACGCCCGTAGCAACACAGATTGGTGTCAGAAATGTGTGAATCGTCGACGGTTGATAAGACTTCGGATGTCCTTCCAGAAACTCTTCATATTCCTGAATTATTTCTTTTGTAACTTCATCTGCAGTTTTGCACCCTCTCTTTTTTGCCCACTCAACGAATTGATTAATGCTGCGCTTATATGTTGTTTCCGTGTTATTGTTTTTGCTATTTTTTGTATTATGAAATGCCCGCTTATTAAGCGCATATTTAAGGCTTTCCCTTTTTCTGGGCATAGTTCTCCCTTTCTTTCTTCAACTCTTTTTTCTGCCTATTACATGTTAAGATGCCCCCACCCGTGTTATAGACTGGGTATGTCTTCCATGGACTGTCACGTTAGGGTCGCCCTGACGGGCATATAGCGCTCTGCGGCGCGCGCTGGTTTTTGTTCTCCGGCAATATCACCGTATCAACATAAAACCTGACAGTCTGCCTGACCTTAAACGGATATATTCTGAGCTTGCAGCTACCGGATATTTCCTGTCTAAACTGCTCTAAACCGTGTTTATACTGCCTTAACTGGTTATTCTCTATCCTGGTAGTTAAAAAAAATAGTTTTCTTTCCGTTTCGGACGGCGGTAATTGGTTGCCCCGTCGAGTCCTGAGGATGGTCAGTCCTGCAGCAACTCCCGCTATACGACAGCCCTGCATTTTGCACCGGGCCCGGTGTGTGTGCTGATCATATAGCGGTTTATTTTGGCTCATAATATCGTTGGAGCATGATGCCGTCATTATCCGGCTGAGCGGAGCCGTTAAGAAGGAAACGCTGCTTGCCGTTGTTCCCCGCCCGATGCAGGCGCAGGATTCTAATCTGTTTCGCTTATCTTTTGTTTCCTCTTTATTTCTGAAGGAGCGGCTCAGATTCGCTCCGGAAGTCAAATAATACGTTACGTGTACAGGGCTTCCTTTGCCCTGCGTAGTCTTGCTATGTGTTTCCCTATTTCGACACTCCATTTTTCTGTCTTCATAAAGGATATAGTGGAAAACCTTTTTTATAAAAATCTGGGTAAGGGTTTTGAAAAGGCTGCCGGAGCATTACGTTCTGGCAGCCTTATAATGAATTGAATACATGATTTGTATAATGAAATGATTGTTGATCCGAGCTTGCTAATTATAAATGCGCATCTATGCCAATGGGCCGAGAATAAAACCGGCTGCCAGGAAGAATATGCACAACAAAAACAGCAGAATCTCTATACCCACCTCAATGATACCCCCGAAACACTCTATACCGAGACCAATCCCAATCATCACTGCAATCGCAATTATCAGCGTTTTCAGTACAGAACGCATGTTGATCACCTCCCCATTCTATTTTTTCCAAGGTCTATCATTTCACACTCTTTATGTATTCCTTATAGCTGTCCACGCAGGCTTTCCACTCGGTTTCCGTGTTGCAGCTGCTCAGGAAGGAAAGAAGCTCGTGCATGCTGTCCTCAAAGAAGGTTTTGAAAAACAAGGACAGATAATACTTCATCTCAGCAATCGCACTGTCGATGTTACTTACATTTTCATAACGGATCAGCGGAATCTCGATATCTCCATACACCATTTCTCCCAACGTGACATTCACGTTGCCATCGTTAAAAATGTTAATTTTAATCTTGTCTGTATAACGCTTGAGCGTAAAATACCGGTGACGCCCGCTCGGTCCTGTCTGGATCGTGATGCTCATCTTGTTATGACATTTCTTCAGGTGCTTCTGGATTTCCGCAAACACAATCGCGGTCATCTTATCAGTAGCCTGCTTTCTCGCTTTGATTTCAATCTTCATTTCCTCTGCTTTATTCATTTTGTTACCTCCGAAATAACCCAATATGTTGTCATCAAAGTGCTATCGTTCAGTGCATTTTATTGATCATTCCATCCCCCGTCTTCACTTTCCCGGCCAGATCCATAAAGATCATAGTTTGCCTCCGCAGCATAGTAGTGGCCGATGGTGACCGGCGCATTATACAAGGCAGCTAACAGATACTGTTTTATGTTCTTTACCTTCGTAGTATTTTTGCCCATACACTCCAGGACATATTCGATGTGCGAATAGTCCAGACTGAGCAGCCTGCTTCTTACAACAGCAGCAGGCATTAAGTCCTTTCCGATGATGATATTGCGGCGCGACTTACACACGGTATCAGTCATCAGTGTGACGATCCCGTCTACTTCATCTGTCGGATGTGACTTGCACAAAGTGCTGTAATCAATATTCTCCCTGATCAGGTCCCGGTAAGCATAATAATTTACCTCTCCATCCGCATCCGGATTCTTCTTTCTATCCCTGATCGATAGATCAGATAAGATATTACTCTCTTCAGTCTTGTTAGAATCAGTATTATTACAGTCTGATTCTTGGACTTCTTGAGATATGATTTCTGGACTTCTTGAAGTCTGTTTTTTAGACTTCTTGAAGTCTATATTCTGGACTTCCTGAAGTATGTTTTTTGGACTTCCTGAAGTATGATTTTTAGACTTCTGCGTATTTACGGGCTTTTCAGGGTATTCTTTGCCCTCTTCCCGGAGCATGAAGTTCTTCACATAGATAATGTTTGCTTTTCCGAGACCGAGCCTTTTCTTCTCGATCAGCCCGATTCCTTTCTGTGTATCAAGCTCCGCCAGGAGTTTTACTGCGGTCTGCCTGCAGCATCCCATCATCTCAGTGGCATCCTCGATTGTAAAAGTGATATACACCCGCCCCTGATCGTCAAACCACTTGTTCTTCACGGACAGGGACATCCTGTCCAGCAAAAGACCATAGAGGACCTTTGCTTCACAGGAGAGCTTTTTAAAGTATGGGTCAGTAAATAGTACTTTCGGGATCCGGAAGAATGTATAGGCTTCCGCCTGCATGCCGTAGAAATAATCAAAGGTTGCCGTTTGATTCACAGTAATACCCCCTTGCCGTTATGTTCCGGTTACTCCTGCTCTTCTTTCCATCTATCAAGCAGCTGATAGATGATCTCTTCGATCTGTGCAGTGTCATACTCAGGTGAGAAAATCTGATTGAGCCGCCTCGTTTTCAAGGTCACCCTTCTGCAATAACGATTCCCGAGTATCAATCCTTCGGTGCTATTTTTTGTCAGTACCCCTTCATCATGCTGATCACGCAGCTGCTGCGCAGTTCTGCAGGATGGCAATTTTCCATAAAGCTGATATGTCTTCAAAATCCAATTCTGTTCCGGTTCGTCCAGAAAGCTGATCCAATACCCGGCCTGCATGGACAGCTTCCTTTTATCCACGAGTTCCAGCAAGTCCGGTATCAGATATGTCAGGCGGATATATCTCTGTACCTTCCGGGCATTATCGCCATACTTCTTTCCCACTGCATCTGGTGTGGATAATCCTTTCTTTCCCTGGTGCCGCATAGTTTCCATCTGCAGCTTATATGCATTCGCTTTCTCGCTCGGCAGCACGTTCGTCCGCTGTATGTTGCTGTAGATCATGATGTCCACTGCATCTTCATCGGACAGTTCCCGAATGATCGCAGGAACCTTTTCGAGCCCGGCAATCTCAGCCGCATGCTTTCTCCTGTGACCGGAAATGATCTCATAGCCACCTTCCGCAATAGGGCGGACCGTCAAAGGGACAAGGATTCCTTTCTCTTTTATACTCTGGATCAGCTCCAGCATGTCCTCGTCGTCAGTGACCCTGAACGGATGCTCCTTAAAGTCATGCAGTTCCTTGATAAACAGGTCTGTTGATTCTCCCTCATCCGTCAGTTCTCCAAAAAGGGACTCGTAGGAGTTCAATTTGATATCCGGCTTCACGGACCTTGTTGTTTTACCTGCCACTTCCTATAACCTCCTCTGTCAGCTCGTGATAAGCAGCCGCCACTTTCCCCTTAGAATCGTGTGAAAATATACTTATCCCGGAAGCACTCGATTCAGCCGCTCTCACCGAAAACGGGATTTGCGTCTGAAAAATACTGATATGCCGTCCATATGTCTCATAGATCAGTGCGATGATCTCCTTCGCATAATTTGTCCGGCAATCCACCATAGAAAGCAGAATGCCCTCTATTTTGAGTCAAGGCCTTTAGCAGGCAGGTATGCGGCCTGTACAGGAATGATCACGGCATCAGACGCAGCAAGCGCATTGATCGTCAGCATACCCAGGGAAGGCATGCAGTCAATGATGATGTAATCATATTCATCCCGGATTTTCCGGATTGCTGTTTTGAGCAAGAGTTCCCTGCTCATCAGGTTCACCATCAATACCTCTATTCCCGCCAGTTCGATGTTGCCGGGAATCAGATCTACGCCTTCTTCATGATGCAATATCGCTTTTTTGATGGTTCGCGACAATTTGTCGCAAACCGGTTCCTCCTCATAGTCACTTCCCGACAATTTGTCGTCAGGTTCCATTTCCGCCTTCAGTACATCTGCGAGGGTATTCTCCATTTCGTCCGGATTGCGATAGCCGAGACTTTCTGTCAGACTTCCCTGTGGATCTGAGTCGATCAGGCAGACTCTCTTTCCGGCCATAGCAAGGGCAATGCCAAGGTTGACGCATGTGGTCGTCTTGCCGACACCGCCTTTCTGATTTGCTATACATATAACTTTGCCCATTTGCTGCTCCTTCCTGAAATCTGTTGTTGGTTTGACAATAACAAAGGCCTGCGCTTCAATGAGCCATGCCGACAGGTTCATGAGCACTTCGTGCTCACGAACTGTCGCGGCGTTCGCCGTATGCATCCGATCCGTATTTCGACTGATTGTGAGCGAGCTCCCATCAGTCTCCATCCGGCTCGTCTGCGCATGGCTCATTGCTTCGCGCAAATAAAAAGAGAGATATCTTCCAATATGTTTTGGAAAATATCTCTCTGCGGATTGTGTTCTTCTACAATCGTTATGCGATTTCTATCCGTATCAGCCCATATGTACCAATATGAGGGCAAAATTTTTATGTACTAAATATGTACCGGCCGAGCTTAGTCGTTCAGCAACCACATTATATAGTGGTTAGTTGCCGTTTTAATACACTATATCTTACAATCAATCCTTCACAGTCTTCATTGTCGGGAACAGCAATACGTCTCTGATCGCCGCACTGTTAGTAAGCAGCATAGTCAGACGGTCAATGCCGTATCCGATACCGCCCGTAGGAGGCATGCCGATCTCCATTGCGTGCAGGAAATCTTCATCCGTGTGCTGCGCTTCGTCGTCGCCGGCCTCAGCCAGTGCGTCCTGCGCCGCGAATCTCTCTCTCTGATCGATGGGATCGTTGAGCTCGGAGTACGCGTTGCACATCTCCCAGCCGTTGATGTAGAGTTCGAATCTCTCAACCTTGGTGGGATCGTCGGGCTTTTTCTTGGTCAGAGGGCTGATCTCGATCGGATGGTCCATGATAAATGTAGGCTGGATCATCTTGTCTTCGCAGAACTCGTCGAAGAAGAGGTTTACAATGTCACCCTTGACGTGGCGGTCCTCATACTCGATGTGGTGCTCGTCAGCGAGCTTCTTGGCCTCCTCTGTCGTTGCGACCTGATCGAAATCGATGCCTGTCTGCTCCTTGATGGCGTCGATCATGGTGAGCTTTCTGAAAGGCTTGCCAAGGTCGATTTCCTTGTCGCCGTAGACAATGGTGGTCGTGCCGCAGACCTTCTCCGCCAGATAGCGGAACATGCTCTCTGTCAGTTCCATCATTCCGTAATAGTCTGTATATGCCTGATAGAGCTCCATGAGGGTAAACTCAGGGTTGTGCCTTGTATCTACACCTTCATTTCTGAACACGCGGCCGATCTCGTAAACTCTCTCGAGTCCGCCGATGATCAGTCTCTTGAGGTAGAGTTCCAGAGATATACGGAGCTTGACATCCTCGTCCAGCGCGTTGAAATGAGTCTCGAAAGGACGTGCCGCAGCGCCGCCCGCATTGGAGACAAGCATAGGGGTCTCAACTTCCATAAAGCCGCGAGCATCGAGGAACTTGCGGATCTCGCTGATGATCTTGGATCTCTTGATGAAGGTCTCTCTGGACTCCTCGTTCATGATAAGGTCAACATATCTCTGGCGGTATCTGAGGTCTGTATCCTGAAGGCCGTGGAACTTCTCCGGCAGCGGAGTCAGGGACTTGGACAGAAGCGTCAGTTCCTTGGCGTGAACAGAGATTTCTCCGGTCTTGGTCTTGAAGACGAATCCCTTGACGCCGATGATATCGCCGATATCCATACGCTTGAATTCCTTGTAGGCCTCTTCGCCCAGATCATCTCTGGCCACATAGACCTGGATACGTCCTTCCTTATCCTGCACGTTGCAGAACGAAGCCTTGCCCATGACGCGCTTGAACATCATGCGGCCGGCGATGGAGACAGTCTCGTTCTCGAGCTCGTCAAAATCGCGTTTGATCTGCACGCTGTGGTAAGTCTGATTATATTTGACTATCTGAAAAGGATCCTTTCCGGCTGCCTGCAGCTCCGCGAGTTTCTCTCTTCTGACCTTCTCGAGCTGGGATGTTTCCTGAACCTTCTGCTGACCTTTCTGCTGGTTATTCTGTGCCACTTTCTTCCTCCATACTGCGTGGTTGCTTTCGTTTTCCACTTCGCGTACATCCTATACGTAACGGCATCTGTACGCGTGTGCATCATTTAAATCTCAGTAACCCCTGAGATTAAAAAGGCAGCGGCGCCATATAAAGGCGCCGCAGGCAATCTCTTATTTGTTGGGAGCTGTGATCTCAAGGACCCTGTACTGGCTCTCACCGGCAGGGGAATGTACTGTTACGACATCTCCCACGTGCGCCCCGATCAGTGCCTTCCCGACAGGAGACTCATTGGAGATCTTGCCCTTGATGCTGTTGGCCTCTGTAGAGCCTACGATCTTATAAGACAGTTTTTCGCTGAACTCCATGTCAAAGATCACGATCTTGCTGCCGATCATGACTCTGTCAGCGGTGACATCCTCGTCATCCACGACTTCGACATTCTTGAGAATCTTCTCAAGCTCTTCGATCCTTGCCTCGATGTCTCTCTGCTCATCCTTGGCTGCATCGTACTCGGCGTTCTCGGAGAGGTCGCCCTGCTCTCTTGCTTCCTTGATCTTCTGTGCTACTTCTTTTCTTCTGACAACCTTGAGTTCATGAAGTTCATCCTCGTATCTCTTGAGGCCTTCTCTTGTCAGAATGTTCTTTTTCTCTTCCATTTCGTGCTCCCAAACTTTATTTACTATACTTTTTCAAAACCATTTCCGATTTTTCCATTGACACTGAATTATACAAGAGTATCGGTATCATTGTCAAGCATACGGATATTCTTTGGCGAGGAGCGTCTGCAGCTCGGCCAAAGTAGTGATCGAGTTCACTTTCTTCCTCACTTTGGAGGCTCCCGGGAAGCCGGTCAGATAATTGTGAACATGGCCTCTCATCTCGCGCATTCCAACTCTCTCGCCCTTGCAGTCGCACAGCATCTGCGCGTGCCGCAGGATCATCTTCACGACTTCTCTTCTGGGCGGTCTCTCCAGGATCGCTCCGTTTTCAAGATACGCGTTCACTTCCCTGAAGATCCAGGGATTTCCCTGGGCCGCTCTTGCGATCATCACGGCGTCACACCCGGTCTCGTCCATCATTCTTTTTGCACTCGGCCCGTCCACAACGTCTCCGTTGCCGATGGCAGGAATGGTGAGCGCTTTTTTGACATCTGCGATAACAGACCAGTCCGCCTCTCCGCTGTACATCTGCTCCCGGGTTCTGCCGTGTACCGCCACGGCTGAGGCTCCTCCCTCCTGGGCTGCCAGCGCGCATTCCACAGCGTTTACATGGTCTGCGTCAAATCCCTTCCGGATCTTGACCGTCACAGGGCGGCTGGAATTATCAACGCAGGCACGCACGACCTTTTCGATAAGGCTTGGATCCCTCATCAGGGCCGAGCCCTCCTGATTGCCTACGATCTTGGGCACCGGGCATCCCATGTTGATGTCCAGAATGTCGAAGGTCTGGTCCTCAAGGATCCGGCAGGCTTCAGCCATCACATCGGGCTCATGGCCGAAGATCTGGAGCGATACAGGCTTTTCCTCCGGGGCGGTCTCCCAGAGTTCTCCGGTCCTGCGGCTGTGGAAAGTGATCGCTTTGGCGCTGATCATCTCCATGCACACAAGCCCTGCCCCCTGTTCGTGGCATAACAGACGAAAAGGCAGGTCTGAAACTCCTGCCATCGGTGCGAAAACTGTTCGGTTGGGGATCGTCACATTCCCGATCTGAAACGGGGATGCGTATCTGTTCATTTCCAATTCTTATTCCTCTTCCTCGTCATCCTGTTCAAGCAGCTCCGCGGCGTCCTGATGCAGGAAGGTCACCTTGAAGTAGATGGAAAGTGCCTTAAACATCTCAGCCTTCTTCCTGCGGATCTCCTTCATCAGAAGCTCTGCGCCGATGTCATCATAAAGAAGGTCGCCCTCCTCGTGCTGTGTATCCATCTCCACATCTCCATAGGGAGTGAATCCGATGGTGAAAATGCCGCCCACTTCCTCTGTAAAGAGCACACAGATTATGTGCAGTTCCTCTTTGATGTTCTCCGGAATCTTGTCAAACTTGTTATTAAAATAGTATTTCTTCTCGTAGGCGTTAGCCCCGCAGAGCACTACGCGGAAACGATCCGCATCCACATTGCCGGTCATTTCCTGATTCATTTCTTCATTATTTCTGTTGTCCATTTTCCGTCTCCATTCCGGGTATTCTCACACATAGCCCATAACGCCTCTTACCGAGACTTCTCCTGTTCCGACTGCCATGACAGCCGAACCATCATCAGGCTGAACGAGCAGTTCACCCAGATCATTGATTCCCATGGCAGTCCCCTCGAAAGGCGTCGAGGGATCCAGAACTCTGACTTTCCGTCCTCTGTTAACCAACGCGCTCTCATATTCCTCCCTCAGAGGTTTGAGGGTCTGAGCCTCGGCAAATCTCTCATAATATTCTTCAAAATATTTCCAGACCGCTGCCGTCAGGTCCGCCCTGCTGACCTCTCTTCCAAGTGCCAGAACCAGCGACCCGGCTGTCTGACTGATCTCCTCCGGAAACTCAGTCTGATTTACATTGATCCCGATCCCGATCACAATGTCCCGGATCTCCTTCTCCTCCATGCGCATCTCTGTCAAAATACCGCAGATCTTATGGTAATTCTCTCCCCGGGCGCTCACCACAATGTCGTTGGGCCACTTGATGCCGAAAACGCACTCATCTCCGTACAACTCCTTACATGCCCTGAATACGGACATAGCCATGACCAGTGTCAGCATCGGAGCCGTTTCAGGTCTGAAATCAGGCTTTAAGAGAATGCTCATATAGATATTGACGCCGGGCGGAGAGATCCAGGTACGTCCTCTTCTTCCCTTTCCGGTCGTCTGCTTGGAGGTCACTGCCAGAGTTCCCTGCGGGTATCCCCTGTCCGAGAATCCGAAAATATCCGAATTTGTTGATCCTGTCTCCTCCGAATAGATCAGGGGATGGCCTGCCCAGCGGGTCGTAAGACGCCTCTCCAGTTCCTCCTGATTGAAGAGATCTCTCCCCTCCACAGAAAGAAGGCGGTACCCCTTATTGGTCACCGCCTCGATCGGATATCCGTCTTCCTTGAGTCTGTTTATGATCTTCCAGACAGCCGTTCTCGACACGCCCAGTGCCTCACAGAGCTGCTGTCCGGACACGTAACCGTCAGCTTCCCTGAGCTGGCGCAAAACTTCCTGTTTTCTGTCCATACTGCTGTGTACCGCCTGCTAATGATCGGCAATCGATCTTGCCGCAGAGATAGTCTGAATTTCTTTAGAGCGTAGCTGCCATCACAGCTTTGATGGTGTGCATACGATTCTCAGCTTCCTCAAATACTCTGGATCCGGGTCCCTCAAAGACTTCGTCCGTCACCTCAAGTTCAGCCATTCCAAACTGCTCGAAGATCTCTCTTCCGATACCGGTTCCCTGATCATGGAAAGCGGGAAGGCAGTGCATGAATATAGCCTTTTCACCGGCGAGATCCATCAGTTCCTTCGTCACCTGGTAGGGCTTCATCTCTTCGATCCTCTCCGCCCAGGCTTCCATCGGCTCTCCCATGGATACCCACACGTCCGTGTAGAGGACATCGGCACCCTTAGCGCCTTCCTTAGCGTCCTCCGTCAGAGTGATGCTGCCGCCGCTTTCAGCCGCGATCTCTCTGCAGGTCTTCACCAGTTCTTCGTCGGGGAAGTACTTTTTGTTGGCGCAGAGAGTGATGTGCATTCCCATCTTGGCTCCGGCCACCATCCAGCTGTTCGCCATGTTGTAGCGGCAGTCGCCGAAGAAACTGAGCTTTATGCCCTTCACATAGCCGAACTGCTCTCTGATGGTGAGCAGATCAGCCAGCATCTGGGTGGGATGGAACTCATTGGTAAGGCCGTTCCAGACGGGAACCTTGCTGTATTTTGCCAATTCCTCGACGATCTCCTGGCCGTAGCCGCGGTACTCGATACCGTCGTACATGCTTGCCAGTACGCGGGCGGTATCCGCGATGCTCTCTTTCTTGCCGATCTGTGATCCGGAAGGATCCAGATATGTGGTGCCCATGCCGAGATCGTGTCCCGCCACCTCGAAGGAGCAGCGTGTCCTGGTGCTGGTCTTCTCAAAGATCAGAGCGATGTTCTTCCCCTCAAACATCTTGTGGGGAACGCCCTTTTTCTTCTTGTCCTTGAGGTCCGCGGCGAGGTCGAGGAAATACCCGATCTCCTCCGCGCTGAAATCCAGCAGTTTAAGAAAGTCTCTTCCTTTAAGATTCACAGCCATTGGTACAGTCTATCCTTTCTTACTTCTTTCCGGCAGCGCCGTCTTCCTTGACCATCTCCTTGAGAGACGCCGCAAGGCCTGCAATACCCTGGATCTCCGAGGGAATGATGATCTTGGTTGCCTTGCCGTCTGCCGCCTGGGCAAAGGCCTCAAGGCTCTTGATCGTAAGAACAGCCTCGTCAGCGCCCGCCTCGCGGATCATGCGGATACCGTCCGCATTTGCCTGCTGCACCTGGCGGATCGCCTCGCTTCGGCCTGCTGCCTCCTGGATCATCTTCTCTTTCTGTGCTTCCGCGGCAAGGATCGTAGCTCTCTTGTCCGCTTCCGCCTGCAGGATCATGGATTCCTTCTGGCCTTCTGCCACAAGGATGGCCGACTTCTTCTCACCTTCCGCCTTCAGGATGGATTCACGTCTCTCACGCTCTGCCTTCATCTGCTTCTCCATCGCTTCGCGGATCGCTGAAGGAGGAGTGATGTTCTTGAGCTCAACGCGGGTTACCTTGATTCCCCAGGGGTCTGTCGCGACGTCCAGAGAGGAGCGCATCTTCGCGTTGATGATCTCGCGGGAGGTCAGTGTCTCGTCCAGGTCCAGCTCACCGATGATATTTCTCAGTGTCGTAGCTGTCAGGTTCTCGATAGCCATGATCGGATTCTCAACACCGTATGTGAAGAGCTTCGCGTCCGTGATCTGGAAGAACACGATGGAATCGATCTGCATTGTGACGTTATCCTTCGTGATAACGGGCTGAGGAGGGAAGTCAACTACCTGCTCCTTGAGGTTGACTCTTCTTGCTACTCTCTCAATGAAAGGGATCTTGAAGTGAAGACCTACGCCCCATGTGGCGCTGTATGCGCCGAGGCGCTCAATGACATAAGCGTGTGCCTGAGGCACGATCTTGATGCAGGATACTGCAATGATGAGAAGAATTATGATCAAAACAGCAATAGCGATAATTCCGGGCATTTTCTTTACCTCGTTTCTTTCTTGGTTCCAATGATCCGCCTCACGGGATCATTGATTGTCAGTTTACACACAGTGTTTGCCTGCAGCGGTTACTCCTCTGTCCTGTCTATCCGTCTGCCGACGATCAGCTTCACGCCCTCGATGGAACGGACCATGACGACCTCATCCTTTTCAATGACGTGCTCCGGATTGACGCTCCTGGCGGTCCACTCTTGTCCGTTGACCTGAACAGTTCCTGTGCTGCGCAGGTTGTCGATCCTCTCCGTGACGACGGCCTCCCGTCCGATCAGGCTGTCCGCGTTTGTGGCGACTGTTCCCTTTTTCAGCATCTTCACTGCCATGGGTCTTGTGAGCAGCAGCAGAACCGCGGATCCCGCAATGAACAATACTACCTGCAGCCATACCGGTCCGCCCGCGATCGCGCACAACAGAGCGATCAGGGCACCTCCTGCAAACCAGATCGTTGTCAGCGCCGAGGTCGCAAACTCAACAAGCAGGAGAAGCGCTATGGCGATCAGCCAGAATTGTGTCATACTCAATGACATATTCAACACCTCCTTCGACATTTCCAAATGGTCCTGCAGTATATAACGGATTTGATCAGCACTTCTTACCTTGTGCTGAACAGTTACAATATAGCATAGAACTACAAAGAATTAAATCACTTTCGTGCGATGCTTCACGCAAGCGATATGCCGATCACTCCGCCTTCTCAATTCTTCCTTCGCTGTCTTGCGGCTTCAAACATAAGGATTCCTGCTGCCATGGCCGCGTTCAGTGACTCGATGCTTCCCAGCATCGGAATGTGAACCCTTCCGTCTGCCGCGTCCGCCGCATCGTCTGTCAGTCCGTTACCCTCATTCCCGATCAAAAAAGCGCAGGGTTTTCTGCAGTCAGCTTCATCATAAGGTCTGCTCGCCCGCAGATGGGCCGCATAGACCGCGATACCTTCCTTTCTGAGCCGCCCGATCTCACCGACCAGGTCGTCTGTATACAGAAACGGCATCCGGAAGATCGCGCTCATGGTGGCTCTCACGGTCTTGGGATTGAACAGGTCCACTGTGTCACGGCTCATCATGACTCCTGTCACTCCCGCAGCCTCCGCGGTCCTTATCATCGTTCCCAGATTGCCGGGATCCTGAATGTTCTCGAGGAGAAGAAGAAGAGGGGTCTGACCCATTAGGTCTTCCCTTCTGTAAGCCGGCATCTTCGCCACGCAGAGTACTCCTTGCGGCGTATCCGTGTCAGAGATCTTCCGCATGATCTCCGGCGTGACGATCGTGCAGTTGTCGGGCTCCGATCCTCCGTGCTTCCCGTTCAGAAACTCTTCTGTCATGTAGATTTCTTTAAGATATTTCCTCGGAGTATCCGTATAGAGGCGCTCCCCCTCTATAATGAAAACGCGCTCTTCTCTTCTCAGTTTCGCCTTCCTGCCCAGGGCTGTCAGTCTCTTGACCCGCGGATTGGAGGCTGAAGTGATTCTCTCTGTCATATAAAACTCCCGCAATTTGAAAGGCCGGACGATTTAATCGCCCGGCCTGCGTAATTACAGTTAATCTGTACGATCATTACAGATGCTGACTGATCTGGTACTCGTACTCCGAAATATTCTTGGTCATGGCAAGCGCTTCCTCAATGTCCAGATCCACAAACTGGCCGTTTCTGTAGCAGACGACCCTGTTTGTCTTTCCCTGTACCAGAATATCTGCCGCGTACGCGCCCATGACAGATGCATAGTAGCGGTCTTTACAGGTAGGTGAGCCGCCGCGCTGCATATAGCCCAGGATCGTCGCACGGGTCTCAATGCCTGTCGCAGCCTCGATCCTTCTCGCCATTGATGTGGAGTGGCCGATGCCCTCCGCATTGATGATCAGGTGATGCTTCTTGCCCAGACGCCTGTTGATGATGATATGATCGACGATCTTCTGCTCGTCGTAGTCATACTTCTCGGGGATCAGGATATCCTCTGCGCCGTTCGCGATGCCGCACCAGAGTGCGATATAGCCCGCGTGACGTCCCATGACCTCGATGATACTGCATCTCTCATGGGAGGAAGATGTGTCCTTTACCTTGTCGATCGCTTCCATGGCTGTGTTGACAGCCGTATCAAAACCGATCGTGTAATCTGTACAGGTGATGTCAAGATCGATCGTTCCGGGCAGTCCGATCGTATTGACGCCATGACGGGAAAGGGCCTGCGCTCCGCGGTAAGAGCCGTCACCGCCGATCACGACGATACCGTCAATGCCGTGCTTCCTGCAGATGTCAGCAGCTTTCTGCTGTACTTCCTCTTCCTTGAACTCGGGGCATCTTGCCGTTCCGAGAATGGTGCCGCCCATCTGGATGATACCTGCTACATCGACAGATTTCATCTCCTTGAACTCTTCGTTCAGAAGGCCCTTGTAGCCTCTCTGAATTCCGATCACCTTGCACTTGTTATGCATCGCTTCTCTGGCAACCGCACGGATCGCCGCATTCATACCGGGCGAATCTCCGCCGCTGGTCAATACGCCAATTTGTCTTATTTCTTTAGCCATAACTGGTGCCTCCGCATCCCCAAAGGTTCGAAAAAAGTTAAACCTGATACTCTATTATTTTATCCTAATATCAGCCTCATTGCAATTATTCTCGGTCATGCGAGGATAACATTATTTTCGCCGAAGCGCTCGGAGAGCCTTCTGACAAGCGTTTCGTCAGCCTTCACACCCTGTCCCGGCGGAAGCTCCTTCCTCATCCTGGGATTCTTGATAAAGATCACTACTTTGTCCCGTCCACCGTGCTCGTCGATGATCCTTTTAAGGTCCGCCGCGCCGTTTCTGTAGCTTGCCGGATCGTCAAAGCGGATCCAGAGCTTTCTTGGGACCGCGTCAAAAGAGATGACCTGCTCGCAGATCAGTTTGCCGTCGCGCTCCTCTTCCAGGGAAACCCTGCCGCTCAGGAATACTTTGCCGTCCTCGATAAGTTTCTCGCTTTCCTTCTCGTAAGTATTCGGAAAAACAATGACTTCCATACTGCCTGTCATGTCCTCGACATCGAGAAATGCCATGACTTTGTTGTTCTTGGTGTATTTCACTTTTTTGGCAGTGATCATGCCGCCGATGACGGCTTTCTCTCCGTCCTCTACGCCTGCTTCTCCGGTCTCCTCGTCGAGAAGGAAGTCAGACACACGCTTAGTGATATGGCTCCGCCACAGGCCCATGTAGTCCTCCAGAGGATGGCCGCTGACATAGATGCCCAGCACTTCTTTCTCGAAAGCCAGTTTCAGCTCCTTAGGATACTCCCCGATGTCGGGCATCGTGATGATATAGTCCTGTTTGTCCTCCTCGTCCGCGAAGTCGAACAGGGACATCTGCCCTGCCATATCGTTCTTCTTGGAACTGGAAAGGTCGTCCATCATCCTCATGTAGACGCTCATCAGCTGCTTGCGCGTGGCTCCCAGGCAGTCCAGCGCGCCCGCTTTTATGAAATTCTCGATGACCCTCTTGTTGACCTCGCGGTCTTTAAGGATCATGCGGGACAGAAAATCGTGCAGGTCGCGGAAAGGCCCTCTCTCCTTTCTCTCCGCGATCACGGCGTCGATCACAGGTCTCCCGACCCCTTTGATCGCTGTCAGTCCGTAGCGGATCGCGCCGCCGGATACGGAAAATCCGGCCTCTCCCTCATTGATGTCGGGAGGCAGGAGTTTTATTCCCATACTCCGGCAGGTCAAAATATAGCCCGCCACCTTGTTGGGAAAATCGATGACCGATGTCATCAGAGCTGCCATGAACTCCGTCGGATAATAGTATTTGAGCCACGCGGTCTGGTAAGCGACCACTGCATAGCAGGCCGCATGGGACTTGTTGAAAGCGTACTTGGCAAAGTCCATCATCGTGTCGTAGATGTGGGACGCCACCTGGGTGCTGATCCCCTTTGCGGCGCATCCCGGAACGCCTTCCTCGGGATTGCCGTAGACGAAATTGCGCCGCTCCTGTTCCATGACCTTCTGCTTCTTCTTGGACATGGCGCGCCGCACAAGGTCGCTTCGGCCCAGTGTATAGCCGCCCAGATCCCGGACGATCTGCATTACCTGCTCCTGATACACGATACATCCGTATGTGGGCTCCAGGATAGGCTCAAGTTCCTTCGCGTCGTAGGTGATCCTGTCGGGATTCTTCTTGCCGAATATATATTTTGGTATGAAATCCATAGGACCCGGCCTGTAGAGCGAGATCCCTGCAATGATGTCCTCGAAATTCTCTGGGCGGAGCTCCTTCATGAATCCCTGCATTCCGCCGGATTCAAGCTGGAAGACGCCGTCCGTTTTTCCGGTTGAGATCGAAGCGAAGACAGCCGGATCCGCGTAGTCCAGATTGGCGAGATCGACGGGATAACCGATGGGATTTTCCTTAACTCTCGCTTTCTCTCCGCCGAGAGCCGGCTCATGGACAGGGTAAACTCCTCCCGCCTCCTCAATGGAGCGGTTTGCCATGTTAACAGCATTCTGAATGACTGTCAGTGTCCTCAGGCCCAGGAAATCCATTTTCAGAAGGCCCAGTTCTTCGATCGTCGTCATAGTAAACTGGGTGGTCACAGAGCCGTCCGCCGCCCTTGCAAGGGGAACCAGGTCTTCCGCAGGCTCGGAGCAGATGACGACACCCGCCGCATGGACGCTGCTGTGTCTGGGAAGTCCCTCAAGTCTCCGGCTCATGTCGATGAGTTTGCGGACCCGGTCGTCCTCCTCATACACCTTCTTCATGTCCGGATTCTGCTTCAGCGCCTTGTCCAAAGTCATGCCCAGCTCTGCCGGCACCATTTTGGCGATGGAGTCCACGAATCCGTAGGGGAGGTCCATGACACGCCCCACGTCCCTGATCACTCCCTTGGCCTGCAGAGTACCGAAGGTGATGATCTGCATGACCTTATCTTTCCCGTACTTCTGCGTCACGTACTCGATGACTTCGCCTCTGCGCTCGAATCCGAAGTCCACGTCGATATCGGGCATGGAAACACGCTCAGGATTCAGGAATCGCTCAAAGAGCAGATTATACTTGATGGGATCAATGTCCGTGATATGCAGGCAGTAGGCGGCGATACTTCCCGCCGCGCTTCCTCTTCCGGGCCCGACCATGATGTCGTGCTCCCTGGAGAAATTGATGTAGTCCCAAACGATCAGGAAGTAATCCACATAGCCCATCTGGCGGATGGTGTTAAGCTCATACTCCAGTCTCTCCCGCAGAGTGCCGTCGTCATTCGGATAGCGCTCCTTCATGCCGTCGTCGCAGAGCTTGTTCAGGTAAGTCCATGAATCATAGCCTTCCGGCACCTCGAAATGAGGGAGCTTTGTGACGCCGAACTCGATCTCCACGTTGCATCTCTCTGCGATCTTGTGGGTGTTGTCCAGCGCTTCCCGGGCATAAGGAAACAAGGCGCGCATCTCCATCTCGCTCTTGACGAAGAACTGCCCGCCCGGATACCGCATCCGGTTCTCATCTGAGAGCTTCTTGCCTGTCTGAATGCACAGCAAAATATCGTGCGCCTCCGCGTCCTCGGCGTACGTATAGTGAATATCGTTGGTGGCGATCAGAGGGATCCCCAGGCGCTTGCTCATGGACATGAGCGCCATGTTCACCTTCTGCTGGTCCTGATAGCCGTGGTCCTGAAGCTCGAGAAAGAAATTCCCCTCCCCGAAGATATCCAGATATTTCAGCGCTGCCTTATCCGCGGCTGCAATATCATCCCTGACTATATTCCTTGCGACTTCTCCGGCCAGGCATGCGCTGGAAGCGATAATACCCTCGTGGAACTCCCGCAGCAGTTCTACGTCAACCCTCGGCTTATAGTAATACCCCTCCGTGAAGGAACGGCTGACTATTTTCATCAGGTTGGCGTAGCCCTTGTTGTTCTCCGCCAGAAGGATCAGATGGTAATAGCGGTCATCTCCCGCCCCCTGTTCTCTGTCAAACCTCGAACCGGGCGCCACATAGACCTCGCATCCGATGATGGGCTTGATGCCTGCCTCTTTTGCCGCTTTATAAAAATCGATCACGCCGTACATGACGCCGTGATCGGTTATGGCCGCGCTGTCCATTCCAAGCTCTTTGACGCGCTTTACATATTCCTTGATCTTATTGGAGCCGTCCAGCAGCGAATACTCGGTGTGGACGTGCAGATGTGTAAAAGCCATACTGCCTCGCTTTCAGCCGTTCAGTGCCGCCCTTTCATGTAAGCGGCTACAGTATCCATGTCCTCCGGCGTAGTCACTTTTATATTGCGGTAGTTCGCCATCACAAGTTTGACCCGGTATCCGGTAAAGGTTTCCGCCACCATAGCGTCATCCGTGATGGTCACACCCTTTTTGAGCAGTTCATCGTACTGTTCCACCATCTCCTCATGCGCCTTTTTGATCAGTTCGAAGTCAAAAACCTGAGGCGTCTGCACCAGCCATACATCTTTCCTGTTCGGCGTCTGTGCCACAAATCCGTCCTGATCGGCGATCTTGACTGTATCCTTGGTGGGAACAGCTGCAATGCAGGCTTTACTGATCCGCACCTCGTCCAGAAGTCTCTCCATTGTGTCATCATCGATGAAAGGCCGGGCTGAATCGTGGATAAAAACATAGTCACAAGGCCAGTCCACCGCCTGCAGTCCGTTGTGAACTGAGAAGCAGCGCTCCCTTCCTCCTGCGACGATCCTACGTACCTTACCCGCGAGTCCGCAAGTCTCCACGATCTCCCTGCAATACTCCTGGTCGCCTTCCGGAACCACGATCATGATGTCCGTGATGATATCGCTTCGATCAAAAGTCTCCAAAGCGTATGTGAACAGAGGTCTTCCCTTAACATCAATGTACTGCTTTCGAGTTTCTCCGCCCATGCGAAGGCCGCTTCCCGCAGCCATAAGGAGAACTGTGCAGCGCTCTCTTTTTTGACACATATTCATCTCTCCCCCAATCTCAGTCCGGGCTTCGCGTTGAGATCCAGACCGCTTCGAACGCCTTTTATGTATTCATAATACGCTGCGCTGCCGATCATTGCCGCGTTATCAGTGCACAGGATCGGCGGCGGGCAGAAGAACTCCACGCCTCTCTCTGCGCAGGCCTTCTCCATAGCAGCTCTCAGCGCCGTGTTGGATGCGACGCCGCCAGCCAGCGCGAATTTGGTCAGATGGAACTCCTCCACTGCCCACATCGCATGGGAGACCAGAACGTCGACCACAGCCTGCTGGAAAGAGGCCGCCACGTCAGGCACAGAGATCTTGATATTTTTCATCTTGCAGGTGTTGAGGTAATTGAGCACCGAAGACTTCATGCCGCTGAAGCTGAAGTCGTAACGGGAACTTGTCGATCTTGGGCCCGCCGGGATATCCCAAACCGATCTCCCTGGCCACCTTGTCAAAAGCCTCACCTGCTGCGTCGTCCTGGGTCCGTCCCAGGATCTCGTACTCGCCGTATTCCTTAACCAGCACCAGATGTGTGTGTCCTCCGGACACCACAAGACACGCGAAGGGAGGCTCCAGGTCCTTGTTGGCGATATAGTTCGCGCTGATGTGCCCCTCGATGTGGTGCACGCCGATCAGCGGGATTCCCGTCGCGAAGCTCAGCGCCTTTGCCTCGGAAACTCCGATCAGGAGCGGTCCCACAAGGCCCGGTCCATAGGTGACGGCAATGGCGTCCATATCCTGCAGGGTCTTGCCTGCCTCGTACAGGCCCTTTTTCACCACCTGGTTGATCCTCTCGGTGTGCTTTCTCGAAGCGATCTCCGGCACTACGCCGCCGTAAAGTGTATGTATGTCGATCTGGGAGGAGATCACGTTTGAAAGAACGTCCCTCCCGTTTACCACTACAGAAGCGGCTGTCTCGTCGCAGCTCGATTCTATAGCCAAAATAGTGATGTCTTTATCCATTGTATCCTTCATTTTCATTACTATGATCAGTTTACCGTTGATTCTTCATTCTTCTGTAAACTGCAGTTCTATGCTCTTTCCGTCTTTGCCGGGAGCCGCCGCCGGAAATATCTTCCAGACAACCGGCATGAACTCCTCGGGATGTGTCAGCGACGGGCTGTAGTGAGTGAGCCACATCTTGGCCGGATTCGCCTTTTTCGCGATCTGCGCCGCCTCGGCAAAAGTCATGTGTTTGTGCTCCCTGGCCTTCGCTGTTTTGTCCTCTTCCCCGTACATTCCTTCGCAGATGAACAGATCAGCACCTTCCGCGGCTTTAACCGCGCCCTCACAGGGCCTTGTGTCCGTGCAATAGCCGACCTTGAGGCCCTTTCTTGAAGGCCCCAGGACCATATCCGGAGTCAGGATGCCGTTCTCTGTCTCAATGATCTCGCCCTTCTGCAGCCTGTTCCAATAAGGCTTGGGAATATCCAGTGCCATCGCACGGGCGACGTCGAACTTGCCGGTGCGGTCCAGCGTCATCGCGTAGCAGTAACAGGTCACATTATGGTTCACGCGGTATGCGTGAATGGTAAAATCCTTGTCGCCGGGAAGTTTGAAGGACTCCTCCGGCTCCCTGATCTCCTTGAACTGGATCTCAAAGGGAAGCTCCGGTGCGATTACCCGAAGCGAATTCACCACTTTCTCAAGACCTCTTGGTCCCGCCACCAGGAGGGGCTCCGTTCTCTCGGCATTGCCCATTGTCAGAAGAAGACCGGGCAGTCCGCTGATATGATCTGCGTGATAATGGGTAAAAAGAATCAGGTCAATGGGCTTGGGGCTCCATCCCTTGCGCCGCAGCGCCACCTGGGTTCCCTCGCCGCAGTCGATCAGGATGCTCCTGCCGAGCGGTAAGGAAGGGGCATCATCCCGCCCGATCCAAGAAGACAAACATCAATCATATATACCTCATTTATTTTCTTCGCCACATTATGAGGGCGTCCTCCACCGGCTTATCATAAAAGTCGGCCCTGATCCCCTCTGTGTGAAATCCGAATTTCTTATACAGCGCGATCGCCGGACGGTTCCCCGCCCTGACTTCCAAAGTAAACGCCGTCATTCCTTCCTGCAGGGACCTCTCCAGCGCCGTTCCGAGCATCTTCCCGGCTACGCCCATCCCCTGCCAGTCGGGGTGAACCGCCACGTTAGTAATCTCACCCTCTCCGACAATATCTCTTACGCCGCACTCGCCGATGATCCTGGCCGTGCCGTTTTCCTCTGTGATCTCCGCCACGTAATAGTGCGCGTATGGCAGCAGCAGTGTCGCCGAAAAGACCTCCGCTGACCACGGCTCCGAAAAGCACGCGCGCTCCACCTCCAGCACCTGCCCGATATCATCCGCCGTCATCCGGCGGATCACAATATCCTCAATCTCCCGCATTATACGAATACCTTTTAGTCCAAGCGATCTTCCGCGTTACACGAACACCTTGTAGTTGCGCTTGTCGCCGCGCTCCCGCTCTGCCTGCGGGACCCTGAGATACTCCGGCCTGAAATCGTCCGCGGAAACCAGCGCAGCCTCTCCGCACTCCTCATAGAGCTGAGCCGCCCTCACAGCTGTAGAAGCCGCTCTCTGCCTGTTCAAATGCGCAGGTGCCAAAAGATAGGGCACCTCCATTGTCTCCGCCAGCGCCTTCTCACTCACCGGCACACCATCCCCTACAAAGATCACTTCCCTGCCGAGCGTGTTAAGTTCCTTCACAATTTCAGCCAGCGCCACAACACACTGAGGGCGCAGCACCTTAAGACCATCTCTGTTTTCATAAATTCCCGTATAGACCTGCTGCCTTCTCGCGTCCATCAAAGGACAGATCAGGCGGTCTGTTCCGTACAGGTTGCAAGCCAGCGAATCCACCGTCGGAACCGGAAGCACCGGCTTATCGAGCGCCAGTCCCAGCCCCTTCACTGTTGCCGCCCCGATCCTGAGTCCTGTAAAAGACCCGGGGCCTTTCGTCACGGCGATAAAGTCGATCGACGACAGTTCCAGATCCACCATTCCGCTCATCTCGCTGAGCATGGGGACCAGGCTCTGGGAATGCTTTTTCTTATACTGAACACTATACTCCGCCGTGAGAGTTCCATCCTCCCAAAGCGCACATCCGGCCACAGGGCCGGAAGCTTCTATTGCTAGAATTCTCATTAATACTTCTTCCTTGTGCTGTATTTATTATTCAGGCCTGACTACTGTGATCTTGCGATAGTCCATGCCCTTCTCCAGATCCTTCTCGATCACTATATAGATCGTCTCCTCCGGCAGGATCTCCTCGATCCTGTTAGCCCACTCAATAAGGCAGACTCCGTCCCCGTAGATATAGTCATCGAATCCGACCTCTTCCATCTCCTCGGGCTCCTCGATCCTGTAGACGTCAAAATGATACAGAGGAAGCCTTCCCTCCTCATAGATCTGCAGAATCGTAAAGGTGGGCGAACTCACGGGCTCCTCTATTCCCAGTCCCTCCGCGAATCCCTTCGTGAAGACAGTCTTGCCCACACCAAGATCGCCGATCAGGGCAAAGACCTGCCCCGGTTCGGCGTTCTGAGCCATTTCAAATGCATATTTTGCTGTTTCCTCCATGCAGGAGGTTTCCATTACCTTTTTTTTCATAGTCGTATCCATAATACACATTATTCCACAATTGTCTCATGAAAACAAGCAATGGAGTGCTTAAGGAGTTACGGCGGACATCTCCACGGCTTGTCCGGCACTTACTCTCCATCCTTTTACGGCCCATTGTCAAATCGGATGGTGTGTGAAATGTGCCTGGCACAAACTATCCAGCTACATACGGCATGTCGTCAAATCGGATGGTTTGTTCAATACCTGCCTGGCACAAATCTTCCAGCCACATACGGCATGTCGTCAAATCGGATGGTTTGTTCAATGCCTGCCTGGCACAAATCTTCCAGCCACATACGGATTGTCGTCAATTCGGATGGTGTTTGTTAAAGCAAACTCTCCATCCATAATGAGTCTTCATTCAAGTTTGATGGAGATCAAGCTTTAGAACGTCCTAATGAGCTCCACCGACATATGGCCTTCAGCCAAATCCGATGGAGCGCATGCTCAAAAACGTCCAAATGGGCTCCATCCATATTTCGATTTAGCCATACCCGATGGAGCAGTCCAAAACAGGTTCATCTCAAGCAGGTTCATCTCAAACAGGTTCAGCTTAAGCTGGTTCAGCTCAAACAGGTTCAGTTCAAACAGAAGCAGCTTAAATAGTGGTCAAAAACAGCCTGCGGCCGTTAGGAAATCCGCCCATATTGTTTGGACTGCATAAGCCTAAGCAGGTTGTCCGTTAGACCTTTGATTTGATATACTTCCAATACAGACAAATAAACGTAAGGAGGTAGAGAAATATGTCCATGAACCGACTGATTGCAATAGGGCTTGCCGCCTCAGTCCTGATGACAGCAGCAACAGGCTGTGGAAAAGCCGCAGACGCCGGCTCGACTGCACCAGCAGACGCCGGCTCGACTGCACCAGCAGACGCCGGCACAACTGCAACGGCCGCAGCCGCCGGCAGCGCAGCTGCAAACTCCGGCAGCACAACAGCAAATAACGCCGGCAGCGCGACCTCCTCAGGAACTCCCGTCGAGGAGACCTCCCCCTGGGTTCGGCTATGTTTTGAACGATCAGAAAGATGGAGTTGCGGACAATGTGTTCTACCTCGACGAGATCCGGTTCTGCGGGGACATGGAGTCTGCGCAGTCGGCGCCTGTGATGCTCCGCTCCTATGACACAGAGAATGTATACATCCAAAATGCCGCGTTTACATATGACAACGCGCTGGCCGGCATGGCTTTCATCTCTGAGGGAATGCAGCCAGGGAATGCAGCCGGAGGCGCAGCAGGTCATGGACGCGTTTGTCTATGCAGTGCAGAACGACAGAGCACTGCCGGCCACCGGCGAGCGGTCCGAAGAGGTAAATCCCATGCGTGTGCGAAACGCATACGCATCCGGAGACATCTCCGCTTTTCCCGGTTGGGAGAGCGGTGCGAAACTCCCGGGCTGGTATGACAACGAGACCGGCGAGTGGTACGAGGATCGCTACCAGGTCGGCAGCAATGTTGGAAACACTTCCTACGCGGCAATGGCTCTCATGCAGTATTACAAGGCTTATGGCGGAGATCAATATCTGGAAACCGCCCGGGCTCTGATGGACTGGGTGATTACGGAATGCTCCGACGGAGGCGATGGTTTCGTTGGCGGCTTTGACGGCTGGCAGGAGGGCGATCCTCCGGTTGTCTATCCATTCACCTACAAATCCATTGAGCACAACATCGACACTTATGCGGTATTCAGTGCACTCTATCAGGTCACCGGCGAGCCAAAATACAGAGAAGCCGCCGACAGCGCTCTCCGATTTATAGAGTCTATGTATGATAAGGAGCAAGGTTTGTTCATGACAGGAACGCTCGACGACGGTGTTACGCCGAACGAGAGCGTGGTAGTGCTGGATGCGCAGGTGTGGTGCCAAATGGCTCTTGGAGATGCTTTCGAACCCTATAAGAGCGCGCTGGATGTGGTGGATAAGATGAGGAGCCCGGAGGGCGCATATCCATTCTGTCTTGAGAACAAGAACGGCGGATGGTGGGCGGAAGGAACTGCCTACACTGCCCTTATGTATCGGGGAATCGGCAGGTCTGAAGAATACGGACAGGCAATGGATGCCCTCGCGTCGATCCAGCTGGAGAACGGCTTGTTCCCTGCGGCAACGGTGGATAACTTGTCTACAGGGATGGATCTTTTCGACGGATCCCCTTGGGAATACTCCACCGACGCCCACATCGCACCGACTGCATGGTTCATCATGGCTGCAAATGGATTCAATCCTTATGTGTATTAACAAATCTATGGGGGCCGTCGCCACATTATGAGATTGTAGGTACGGAATGATGTTTTCAATGCTTCTGTACCGAAACCGTTAAACCCGGAATCTCTGACACAAATATGGCGCCGCATCTTGCTTATTAATCAGCAAGATGCGGCGCCATTCTCATTTTTATGCTTGTTACTCCGCTGCCCTCACACTCTCCTGCGCACTTGCGCCATACTTGATGATCGGGCTGATCTTCTTGTAGATCAGCATGGTCAGTGCAGAGATGCCGATGCCCTTGATGAGGTTGATCGGAGCCACCATCAGGATCACAAAATTAGTGATGTTGGTGACTGCGGGGTTGATCGCCGCGCCCATGCCGAGGATTACATCCAGAGGCATGCCGAACAGTCTGGCAAATGTAGGAAGCAGGTAAACCGCATTGAACCATGTTCCGAAGATAGTCATGACGATCGTGCCGACCGCGCAGCCGATCAGGGCGCTGCGCTTGGATTTATTAAACCGGTAGATCACAGATGCGGGAAGTACCAGCATGCATCCGATCAGGTAGTTGGCGAGGTCTCCGACAAAAGCAGTGGAGGTGGACTTGATCATCAGTTTGACGACCTGCTTGACAAATTCAACCAGAACGCCCGCCACAGGGCCGAAAGCAAATCCAGCGATCAGCGCCGGAAGCTCGCTGAAGTCCAGCTTGTAGAAGTTGGGCGCGATCGGAATCGCGAAGTCAAAGCAGTAAAGGATTCCGGAAATCGCTCCGAACATACCGATCATGACGATCTTTCTGGTGGCCAGGACTCTGTCCTTGTCACCGTTTTTGCGCTTGGCAGCTTTCTCAATTCCGTAAGCGATCAGCGTGATCGCAAGCACTGTGACCAGGCACACGCCTACAAAGCTTGCATTTTCCTTGACTGCAGTAAAGAATCCGTTCATTTTCTTTTCCTCCTTAAATGACTGTAATTCTTTTTCAAACTTCTTCGGCAATGTGTATGGCTGCAAAAAGCCCCGGGCGCATACGCGCTCGGGGCCAATACATCCGACAACAGCAGAAAACAGACACAGTCCATTATCTGCGCAAAACCAGAAGTTTGTTCTTCCATCCAGACTATACTGTTGGTCCCGGAGTTTCACCGAGTCAGCCGCCGAAGCGGGTCGCGGACTATACCGCCAGTAGGGAATTTCACCCTGCCCCGAAAAACATCGTGGTTATTCAGTTACTGAAGGTCTTATGCTGCCCTTCAAAGCATTTACATTATATATCCCTGTTCGGGATATGTAAATCAGAATTATCCGACGCGTAACATGAATTTCGCTTGTCCTCGTCTGTATCGATCTTCTCAATATGAGCGCCGATCTTGCGGAGCTTCTCCGGGAAGTCCTCGTATCCTCTCTCGATGAACTTGATGTCGAAGATCTCGCTGTAATCGTCAGCCGCCAGAGCTGCGATCACAAGAGCTGCTCCCGCTCTAAGGTCGGGAGAACTCAGGTGTGCGCCGGTGTACTGCTCTACGCCGTCTATGATCGCGGTGTTTCCTTCCACTGTGATGTTAGCGCCCATCTTGGTCAGCTCATCCACATATTTGAACCGGTTTTCAAATATACTCTCGGTGACTATGCTGATTCCTCTGCACAGTCCCAGAACACACGTGATCTGAGGCTGCATATCAGTGGGAAAACCGGGATACGGCAATGTTTTGACATTGGTACGGCTGAGCCTTCTGGTGGCTACCACGCGCACCATATCGTCCGACTCCTCGATCTGACAGCCGATCTCAAGGAGCTTGGCTGTAATAGACTCCAGGTGCTTGGGAATGACATTCTTGATCGTAACATCCCCTCTTGTGGCCGCAGCGGCGAACATAAAGGTTCCCGCCTCGATCTGGTCCGGGATGATGGAATAGTTGGTTCCATGAAGAGTGCTGACTCCCTTGATGCGGATCACGTCCGTTCCCGCGCCCTTGATCCTCGCGCCCATGCTGTTGAGGAAGTTGGCGAGATCGACGACATGAGGCTCTTTAGCAGCATTCTCGATCGTTGTGTTGCCTTCCGCCATGACTGCAGCCATGATAATGTTGATGGTTGCGCCTACGGAGACGACGTCCATATAAATATGAGATCCGACAAGTCTGTCCGCCCTCGCGGCTACCCGGCCTGAAGCCAGTCTTACCGATGCTCCGAGCGCGCGGAAGCCCTTGATGTGCTGGTCAATGGGACGAAGTCCGATGTTGCAGCCGCCTGGAAGAGCCACGTCCGCTTTCTTGTATTTGCCGAGTAGAGATCCGATCAGATAGTAGGATCCCCTGATCTTTCTGACATACTCATTGTCGACCGGCGTGTCCTTACTGATGCCTGACCCGTTGATCCGGAATGTATGGCGGTCCAACTTCTCCACGTATCCTCCGATCACTTCGATCGTCTTGAGGATCGCCCTGATATCGCTGACATCCGGCACGTTTTCCACTGTCACAGTCTCATTCGTCATGATCGATGCCGCGAGGATCGCAAGAGCTGCGTTCTTGGCTCCTGCAATCTCTACTTCTCCGGACAGAGAATTTCCGCCTTTTACTATATAATGTTCCATACCGTCCCTCGTTGTAATCGCTTTTTCGCAGTATCAGGATGATACTCCCGCCGTCTTTTCCTGTCAATTGTCAGTTTGACGGCAAATTACCGCTTCGGAAAGTCGATCTCTGTTATGTTTTCCCAAGGATTTTCCTGCTGTGGGAGCGATTCTTACCTCTCCCGCCTGCAGCCCCGGATCCCGCCGACGCCGTCTTTTTGCGGACTGAATAGCCGAATTTCCCGATCTTGTCACCCAGGGCAAAATATTCACCGTGGGAATACGCTATCAGGTCCGCCTTCTCCAGTTCCAGCCTTCCTTTATCGTCGAGATATCGTTCTTCCACGCTTACATTCACAACTTCCGCAATGAACATATCGTGGCTGCCGAGCCTTAAGATCTGCTTCACCGAGCACTCGAGGACCACAGGGCTCTGGGCCACTCCGGGCGCTCCGATCTTTTCAGATTCCAAAGGCGTCAGTTTCATTTCTCTGAACTTATCAGTATTTCTTCCCGATCTTACTCCGCAGAAATCAGTTGCTTCCGCAAGCGCCCGGGTCGTCAGACTGATCGTAAATTCGCCTGTTTCTTCAATGATATGGTGGGAAAAGCGCTCCTTCCGGATCGACACGGACACCATGACGGGATCGCTGCAGACCGTTCCGGCCCATGCAGCCGTCATAAGATTGTCCTTTCCGTCCTTATCCCTGCACCCGATCAGCACAGCCGGCACCGGATAGAGCATGTTCGAAGCTCTCCAGTTCTGCCTGCTCCCTGGCTCTGCCGTACTCTTCCTTGCGGGGACGGCCTTTCCTGCCTCGCGCCTCAATGCAGTATGCCTGTCAGAAGCGCGATCAGCCCAGCTCCCTCGAGAACCTGGATTACCATTACCGCTATGAGAAGGCCGACAGAAACCTTCTGCATGGTAGTCTGGGCTCTGTCCGGCTCGGACTGCTTCTGGATGATTTCGAGCTTCTCGTTCAGCTCTTTTGTCTGATCCGTGAGCTCTGCGATCATGGACGCCTGTACATTTCTGTAGACGCGAACGTTATCTCTGTGGTTAAAATCGTTAGCTTCCTGGAAGAGATCGCGCGTCTCTCCGGAGGATTCCCGGATGGAACCTATGATCTGTTCCCTGGCGTCGTTGATGGACGCCTGCATCTCGGCCCGGAAAGCTTTGTGGTCCCACTCCTCGAGTTCCGCCAGCTTGTCCGAGATCTGACGGTTGTTGTCCTCGATCAGTGTCCTGATGCCTTCCGTTGTATTTCTGTTCATGAACTGGAGCTTCTGGACCAGTTCATTGTTCTTCTCATATAATTCCCGAAGTTCGGCAAGGACCTGTGTGTAGTCCTCCACCTCGGCCTTGAGGCGGTCTGTCTGGGCCGCTTCAGCCGCGCCGTTTGCCCTGATCATCTCATCGGGATTAGTCAGGTCGACCTTCGGCACCGTATTGCTGTAATTCCATACGGAGGCTGAATCTTTCATTCTCTCCCTCATTTCCGGGCATATGCTGCCCGATCTGTGTGAAATTTCTTTATATTCTGTAAGAAACTCGTCCTACCAATAATATCATTATCCGAATTCATTTACAATCGTTTCGGAGCGCCCTGAGCCCGCCTCAGATATTGTGAGACTTCGGCTAAAATTCGCGCAATTTTCTGATTTTTCCAAATAAACTGAACATATGCCGGTGGCGGATCAAAAGTCAGGAGCGCCGCCTGATCAGTCTTCCGACCCTTTCTGCGGCTCCCGCGAGCATCCCTGCCCGCGCCCTGAGAAGATCCGGGATCTGCAGAGGAGACTCCTCGGCCTTGGATCCCACATAGAGAGGAAACACGCCTTTTGGTCCGTCCTCCTGAATCTCCATATAGAATTCCTCCGGAAGTGTCAGTTTGCTGACGCTCATCCCGAGTTCCTCTCTCTCCATACGCTCTATCTCCGCCTGGAAGCAGAGCATTCTGCCCCTCTCGAGGGCGGCTGCCCGCTGCGGGTCTTCTTTCTTCGCTCTCCCTTCGGGGAGCCTTAGACCTTTCAGCCCGTATTTGTAGCGGAAATACTCCATATTGCCCGTCTCAAGCTGCTCGTAGAAACGGCTCGTCTGAGCCTTTTCCATCTCCCTGCATTTCGCAGACGGCTCACAGATATTCTTAAAGCCCGCGATCAGGCCTCTGTAGCCGAGGTCCAGGTCCTCCAGCCTTGTATAAAAGCGCTCATCAAGGATCCCGGTCACCTCGAGATATTCCATTCTGTAGATCGCGGCATCCATCTGAGCGGCTGTGATCCCTGTTTTCCGGGAACAGCTCGCCACGCTCCTTCCCGCGCCGCGGATAACGGGTTCAGCGGCCGGATCCAGAAGCCATCCCGCGCCGCTTATGCGGGGAGGCTCCTCCGCCGACAATATTTTGGCCTGTGCGCTCAGAAGGCCTGAATTGCCGTCAAGGGCTGCGCATAATCGCTCGACGCAGTGCTTCCCCGCAAGCAGCCCCGGGGAGAGCGTCATCACATACGGCGTCTGTGTAATGTGAATTCCGGTATTCACCGCGTGTGCCCGCCCCGGATTCATTCCCAGGTCAAAAAAGCGCACGCCCGGAAACTTTTCCCTTGTCTTTTCAAGCTTCTCCGGATCTGCCGTGCAGTCCATCACGACGATCCGCGGGACCACAGTGCCCGACTGTACCGCTCTCAGGCACCTCTCCAACTTGTCGGCGTCCCTGCGCACAGGGATGATAAGTGTAACTTTATCGCTCATTATAACAATACTGCCTCAAACCACTGTGATATACGAAGGGTCCCACACGATCAGATAACCCAGTTCTCTGACTCTCGCGCAAAAGAGGATGCTCCTTCTGCGCAGTTCCTGCGG
>CADBIU010000040.1 GCA_902794825.1 uncultured Lachnospiraceae bacterium | reverse complement strand
ATTCAGGCCCGATTTCAGGTCATCGATGATCCGGTATCCGTATTGCATTACAGCCGTCGTGACCTGTATGCTTCCCGCGCCCAGCATAATAAATTCCAGGGCGTCTGACCAGCTCTCCACGCCTCCCATGGCGCTTATGTGCATATCCTTCAGTTTGGGATTGTGCCCCATCTCCGCAATAAAACGCAGTGCAATGGGTTTCACGGCATTTCCGCTGTATCCGCCCACTGCGGACATCCCGTGTACCGCCGGCGCGGAGACATAGGTGTGGGGATTGACCCCGATAATGCTCTTGATCGTATTGATCGCGGCAATTCCGTCTGCGCCTCCCTTAAGCGCCGCTTCCGCGGCGGGACTCATCTTATCAACATTGGGCGTGAGCTTGGCGAGGATCGGAATCTTCGCGCCGCGGCGGGCCGCCGCAGTAAATCTCTCGACCAGCTCCGGCACCTGTCCTATATCCGAGCCAAGGCCTCCTTCCGCCATGTTGGGGCAGGAGAAATTCAGCTCGATCGCGTCAGCCCCGTTCTCTTCGCACAGGCGCGCCAGCCGCTCCCAGTCCTCGTCGTTCTTACCCATGATGGACGCCAGTATGAATTTGGTCGGATAGTTTTCCTTAAGGCGCCGGAAAACCTCCATATTCTCTTCCACACTGTGGTCGGAGAGCTGTTCCACGTTCTTGAACCCTATGATGCTGCCGTTGTCGCCGTTGATCGCCGAATGGATCTCAAGGGAGCAGATCGTCTTGAAGGCTGCGCCTGCCCATCCGGCCTCAAAAGCCCTGGCGCACATATCATAAGTGCTGGCCACGACCGAAGACGATAGCAGGAAAGGATTTTCCAAAGGGATCCCGCACATTTGCGTGCGCAGCCTCTCCTCATCCTCCGGCACCGGGACCTCCAGATCAGGCTTCACTTCCTCATACAGCCGCGTTACCAGCTTCCGAATCGGTACCTGATGAGGGCGCACACACGCCTCCTCACACGGCGCGGAACATCCCGCACAGGGATTTTCGTCCGGCAAAGCACCGGCCGCCGTATCCTCATTATCAAACCACACACTTCTAAGAAGCGACGCGGGATCCAGCCTGCCGCAGGCGGAGCTGCACGGTGCATCGTGACATAATGCGCAATTGATCATATCAGAACGGTAAAGTTTCTTACTAAGCATAATTGCCTCCTGTCCTGAAAAAGGTCTGCAGTTCATTGTAAATATTTTACCATGACGGCAATGTGCTTGGAAGTAACTCCTGAATGCAGTATTTTGACATATTGGGATCCGCGTGCCAAAACATCGTTGACAGAGATTCAATTTAATGGTATAAAGTATTAAACCGTTGAAGAAGAGTGAGTAAATTCTCTCAATGCTGACGCAGAGAGCCGCAGGTGGTGGAATTGCGGCGCAGCACGAGAATCGAATGGACTTCTGAGGGCGAGCAGAAACCGGACCTTGCAAAGGACGTTAGTATGTGAGACGGAGCAGACTCTCCGTGATCAATTGTCGGCATATGCTAGTATGCGTTAAGTGGGCGTGGTTTCACGTCAAGCCGGGTGGCACCGCAGGATCGATTTAACGACCCTGTCCCAGCATTTAACACTGGGACAGGGTCTTTCTGTTTATATAAGGTCCTCTCCCAAGCATACCAACCTATTTATTGCAATGGAGCATCCGAACCGTGCTCCGGAAAGAGAGGAAACCATGGCAAACAACAACAATCAGAAGATTCCCTACAAGATCTATCTCTCCGAGAACGAGATCCCTTCCTCCTGGTACAACGTAAGGGCTGATATGAAGAACAAGCCCGCACCGCTTCTCAATCCCGGCACCCTTCAGCCCATGACTGCTGAAGAACTCAGCGCCGTTTTCTGTGAAGATCTCGTCGCCCAGGAGCTCGACAACGAGCACGCTTACATTCCGATCCCTCAGGAAATCAGGGATTTCTACAAGATGTACCGCCCTTCACCGCTGGTCCGCGCTTACTGCCTCGAAGAGAAGCTGCAGACCCCGGCGCACATCTATTACAAGTTCGAAGGCAACAACACCAGCGGCAGCCACAAGCTCAACTCCGCAGTCCCGCAGGCTTATTACGCCAAGAAGCAGGGCCTCAAAGGCGTCACGACCGAGACCGGCGCGGGCCAGTGGGGCACGGCGCTTTCCATGGCTTGTTCCTATTTTGACCTCGACTGCAAAGTATACATGGTCAAAGTCAGCTACGAGCAGAAGCCTTTCCGCCGCGAAGTGATGCGCACCTACGGCGCCTCTGTAACTCCTTCACCGTCCGACACGACAAATGTCGGCCGCAAGATCCTCGCTGAGCACCCCGGCACAACCGGATCCCTCGGCTGCGCGATCTCCGAAGCAGTGGAAGTCGCCGTCTCCAATCCCGGCTACCGCTATGTGCTCGGATCCGTACTCAATCAGGTCCTTCTGCACCAGTCCGTCATCGGTCTTGAGACCAAGGCGGCCCTCGACAAATACGGCGTCAAAGCCGACATGATCATCGGCTGCGCCGGCGGCGGTTCCAACCTCGGCGGCCTCATCGCTCCTTTCGTGGGCGAGAAGCTCCGCGGCGAGGCGGACTATCAGATCATCGCAGTTGAGCCGGCTTCCTGCCCGAGCCTCACTCGCGGCGTTTACGCTTACGACTTCTGCGACACCGGAATGGTATGCCCGCTCGCCAAGATGTACACACTGGGCAGCGACTTCATCCCTGCTCCCAACCACGCAGGCGGCCTTCGCTATCACGGCATGAGCCCCGTGCTCTCCCAGCTCTACGACGACGGCCTGATGGAAGCTGTTTCCGTCAAGCAAACCGAAGTCTTCGAAGCAGCTGAGATGTTCGCCCGCGTTGAAGGCATCCTTCCCGCCCCTGAGAGCTCCCACGCAATCCGCGTGGCCATCGACGAGGCCCTCAAGTGCAAAGAAACCGGCGAAGCCAAGAACATCGTCTTCGGCCTCACCGGCACAGGTTATTTCGATATGGTCGCTTATGAGAAATATCATGACGGCCTGATGACCGACTACATTCCCACTGACGAGGAACTGGCCGCTTACAGGGCTAAGCTGCCGAAGGTCTGAAAAATTTTCCACATAACTTGGCTCACTGCCGTTAAAGTGCCGCTGGAACACCTCCAGCGGCACTTTAACAGCATCAGCCAGTTGGTTATCAGCTGATGATCATCAGCCTAATACATCTCCCAAATTTGCCTCTTTGATGCCATGCTTCTCCGCATAGCCTGTAAGGAACAGAGTCAGAGCGCCGTCGCCTGTGACGTTGCAAGCTGTTCCGAAGGAATCCTGCAGAGCAAAGATGGTCAGCATCAGAGCGGTTCCGTTCTCATCGAAGCCAAGAACGCCGGTGATCAGACCGAGAGACGCCATTACGGTACCGCCGGGAACGCCGGGAGCTCCGATCGCGAAAATGCCGAGCAGCAGGCAGAACAGGATCATCTTGCCGGGAGCCGGGAATTCGCCGTAGAGCATCTTGGAAACAGCCATGACAAAGAATGTCTCCGTCATAACAGATCCGCAAAGGTGGATGTTTGCAAACAGCGGAATGCCGAAGCTTACCAGGTCGTCGCGGAGCGTGGGCTCGGACTTCTTGGCGCACTCAAGCGCTACGGAAAGAGTAGCCGCGCTGGACATGGTTCCGACTGCCGTCATGTAAGCCGGACCGTAATTTCTGATGACGTTCAGCGGATTTCTTCCGGAATAAGCGCCGGCAATACCGTACAGAAGCGCCAGCCAGATGTAGTGGCCCAGCATAACGATCACGATGATGATAAGGAAGATCGGCAGCTGCTTCGTGATAGTTCCCTCGTAAGCCAGCGTGCAGAATGTGCAGCCGATCAGAACGGGAAGGACCGGGATGACGAACTTCGTGACGATACTCAGGACGATCTTCTGGAATTCCTCAAGAACGCCGGTGATCAGTTTGCTCTTATTCCAGGTCGCCGCAAGGCCTACCATTACAGAGAAGAACAGCGCGGACATGACGGGCATGATCTGCGGGATCGTCAGCTCGAATACTACCGGAGGCAGTTCCTTGAGGCCGTCCACTTCAGGGCTGATGTTCAGGAAGGGCAAAATAGTGAAGCCCGCCCCTGTAGCGAAGAACGCTGCGCCGATGGAGGAGATGTAAGCGATGCAAAGCGCTACAGCCAGCATACGGGACGCGTTGTTGCCAAGCCTTGTGATGGAAGGAGCGATGAAGCCGATGATGATCAGCGGCACGCAGAAGTTGATGAACTGGCTCGAGATGAACTTGACTGTCACGATGATATTGAGCAGCGCGGTGGCAATTCCCGATCCGTCAATCGCGCTCAGGGCAAGTCCTGCGGCGATACCTACTGCCAGCGCGACCAGAAGCCTGAACGGCAGACTTTGTGTAAAACTTTCCTTTTTCATGTTAAATTCCCTCTTTCTTTTGCTTTATTTCCGAACCTGCATTTCCCTCATTGCAGGCACGAATCCATTCTCAAACGACGCTGAACCGCCTGTTTACAGGCACGAATCCACGTCAACCTGGTCGATCATGACCTTGAGGATCTCCTTATCCGTCTCCTTCATGCCGATCTTTCCAATGTAGCCCATGTTCTTGATCGTCTTTTCGACGTCGCTCTCAACAAATCCTTCGCCGCCACAAGTTCTTCCTTGAGGATCGTTGTGTAATTCCTCATTAATTCCTCACTCAGTTCCATATTTCCCCTTCTTTTCCGCAGTCCGCGCTTCCTGCAATAGAAAGAGCGGCAAACGCCGCCCTTTTCAAAATATCAGTATCTTTCAATACTATCTCCAAAGTGTAATGTTTCAGGCTTTCCCAATCTCTGCGCGAAGCTTCGCGGCGACTTCCTCGCACTGCGCTTCGTCCAGTTTCTTAATATTAGGATCCATCGCGAAGGTTCCGCCCCACTCGAATTCATCTTTATATTTGGGCACCAGGTGCATGTGAAGGTGGTGACCTGTGTCCCCATACATTCCGTAATTGACCTTGTCGGGATGGAATACTTTGTGGATCGCGTTAGCGGTCGTCACTACATCCTCGATAAAAGCAGTTCTGTCTTCCAGAGACAGCTCAAGCATTTCCGACACATGGTGCTTGCTCGCCACGATCACGCGGCCAGGATGGGACTGCTCTTTGAAGAGATAAACGGTGCTGGCGGGAAGTTCGCACACTTCATAACCAAATTTCGCGACCAGTTCGCCCTTAGCGCAATACGCACAATTCATATCCATACAGATTACCTTCCTTTTCTTATGTATTCCCTCAGAGTAATAGATTTCGTTACTGTAATATTGTACCACTATCGTGTAATTCTAATCACCGGATTTGGGCAAAATAGTACTTTTTTTCATTTGATCTCATCACTATTTTTTGCCCCTAACGGAAAACCGTTCATAATCACAGCAAATAATGCTACAATAGTCCGAAGAGTTTTTCTTTGAAAACCAAATGCATTCTTTCCAAGGAGTATAAAATGTCTGTCTTAGCTATTCTATATGTTATGATCGTGATCCTCGCCGGATCCTGCGTCCAAAGCGCGCTGGGCTTTGGCACCACCATGATCACCATGGGCTTCCTTCCGCTGATCATGGAATACAGCAAGGCCATGGGTCTTTCAATTGTCATGGTAACCATCAGTACCATCTATATCTCCGTCAAATACAGAGATTCGATCCGGTGGGCTGTCATGCTGCCTTTTCTGATCCCCACAGCCGTAATTTGCGGCATTGTGAATCTCTTGTCCGCCAAGGTCAGTTCCGACGTCATGTACCTTCTACTGGGTATCATGTTCGTGGCTGTCTCTATCTTCTTCTTTGTATTCTCGGACAAGATCCACATAACGCCCAATCCTGTATCCGGTACGATCCTAGGCGTCATCTGCGGCATCTGCTACGGACTCTTCGCCTCCGGCGGTCCCACAGCAGCTCTCTACCTCCTGCCGGCCACTAAAAGCAAAAAGGAATACCTGGCAACCATCCAGGCATTCCTCTGCGTAAACAATATTGTAGTTCTTGTTATCAGCCTCATCCTCGGGCGTCTCGACATGGCGGACCTGCCGATGGTCGGCGCCGGCATCGTCGCGATGCTGGCAGGAACACTGCTGGGGCTTGTGATCCACAATAAAATCCCTGCGTCCGTGTTTGGGAAGGTTATTTATGCCTTTGTGGGAGTCGGAGGAGTGTGGATCATCGTGAGCCACCTGCTTTAGTGATGGGCTCCGCGGACAACTTCCGACAGCGGCGCTATTTCAATACCTTCAGCGGCAAGCGCCTCGCGGATACGTGTCACGAAGACCAGTGCTTTTTCGTTGTCGCCATGCACACAGATCGAATCCGGCACGATCTCGATGTCTCGTCCGTCGATCGCCGTAACTCTGTGCTCCTTCACCATGCGGATCACGCGGCTGATCGCCAGCTCTTCATCGTGGATCACAGCGCCTTCCCGGCTTCTGGGCACAAGGCTTCCGTCGGGCATGTACGCCCTGTCTGCGAATACCTCTCTGGCTACGGGAAGACCGATGTCCTGAGCGGCGATGACGCTCTCGCTCCCCGCAAGGCCCATGAGGATCAGCGACGAGTCAAAATCCTGCACGGCTTCTGCGATCTCCAGAGCCAGTTTGTAGTCCTTTCCGGCCATATTGTACAGCGCGCCGTGAGGTTTTACATGCTGGAGCTTTACACCTGCTGCCTTTGCAAAAGCATATAGCGCGCCCAGCTGATAAGTCACATACGCCGCAGCTTCCTTAGGCGATACGTTCATGTTTCTGCGGCCAAATCCCATAAGATCCGGATATCCCGGATGGGCGCCGATTCCGATACCGGCTTCCTTGGCCATCGCGACAGTTTTCTGCATCACCATGGGGTCTGATGCGTGATAGCCGCACGCGATATTGCAGGAGGAGATCATCGGGATCACCTTGTCATCCATGCCCATCTTATATGCGCCGAAACTCTCTCCCAGATCACAATTCAGATCAACTTTTATCATATTGTCATCTCCATTCTGTATCTGACCGATTTTTTGGAACCAATTCTGTATCCGTTTTATTCCTTCAGATCGACATTCTTCACATCGAGGATCAGCATGTGCCCGGGCGCGTGTGTGATCGCGAAATCCGGTTTGACGTTCATCACCACGGACTGAGGCGTCACGCCGCAGGGCCAGAACATAGTAACTTCGCCTTCTTTGATCTCCACGGGATCTCCGAATTCGGGATGATTGATGTCCTTAATTCCGATCACGGAAGGATCGCCGATGTGGATCGGGCTTCCGTGCACCTTGGGAAGCTGCGCTGTGACCGTAACGGCCTTTACGACCTGCTGCGGAGGCACGGGGCGCATGGAGACGACCATCTTGCCGGAGAATACGCCGGCCGGAACTGTGTCGATCCCGGTGATATACATGGGGACATTTCGGCCCATGGTGTTGTGGCGCATCTCGATTCCCGCTTCGATCATCTCGGATTCGAAACTGAAGGAGCATCCGATGAGGAATCCCACAAGGTCATCGCTCCAGAACTGCTCCACATCCGTGTACTCGCCGGTGCAGACGCCCTTCTCATAGATCCTGTATTTAGGGAAATCCTTGGCTATATCACAATCTTTTGCCACAAATTTAGTGAAGCGGCTGCCTGTATCGAGAACTTCCAGCACAGGGCAGGCCTTAGGATTGCGCTGTGCGAACAGCAGGAAATCGTAAGCGTGCTCCTTGCGGAGAATGATGAGGTTCGCCTGGGCATATCCCGGGCACAGTCCGCTGGTGGGCTCTGTAAATTTGCCCTCGCGGATCAAATGCCGCATCTGTACAGGTGTCAAATCCTTATAATCACTGATCATCTGTTATTACCTCCCTTTCTTTTCCATTCTCTCCGTTTCCAGGCCTTTTTGGTCCAGCCGGAGCGGGAACTGCCGCTGCTGCTTCCGTCCGCCCTAAGGCCAAGTGCCTTAAAGCCCGCAGGTGTGCTCTTCTCCAGGATCTTGCAGTGCTCCTTCCACTTCCAGCTTGCCTCCCGCATCAGGACCTGCGCCTCCTGTACCGTGCATCTTTCAAACTGCACCTTCTGTCCCGGGCGCAGCTGTGCGAACAGGGGGATGTCGACGTTGATCACGGACGCTATTTTGGCATATCCGCCTGTTGTCTGTCTGTCTGCCATCATCACGATGGGCTCTCCGGCACCGGAGATCTGGACGCTTCCGTTTACGATCCCGTCGGACAAAATATCGTAACCGTCAACGGCTTCGACCTTAGGTCCTGTCAGCCTGTATCCCATGCGATCACTTTGGGCAGTGATCACATAGGAGCTCTTGTAGAAAGTCTGAATTCCCTTATCTGTGAACATATCCTCCTGAGGACCGGGGATCACGCGTACTTTGGTGATGTCCGGATCATCGGGAGACACAAGTCTGCGCGCAGGCACCCAGCGCCAGGAGAAATCCCTTCTGCCGTTTTCAGGATGGCGCAGCGCGATCTCGTCGCCTGCCATAAGGGCCCGCCCGTGGAATCCGCCGATCCCGCAGCGCAGGTTTGTACTGCGGCTTCCCATTACCATAGGAATGTCCAGGCCGCCGCCCACTGCGACAGATCCGTAGATTCCGACTTTTCCTGTCAATATTTTTACAGTAATTCCCGCCGGCACGCGCACGGCCTTGTTGGCCGGGTACACTCTTCCTCCGACGTCAATGGAGAAATCTCCGCCGCAGACGGCGAGATTTACTGTCTCATCAAATTTCAGCACCGGTCCGATCAGGCAGAATTCCAACACTGCCTCGGAATCCTTGTTTCCGACCAGCACATTAGCCATTCTGGAAGCGACTCTGTCCATGAAACCGCTCGGTGCGAAGCCGCTGTTCTGATATCCCAGCCTTCCTTTGTCCTGGATCGTCGTGCGGGGGCCGGGGCTGATCACATGCATTGCCATAGTCTTTTACGTCACCCCTCTCTGATCCACTCATACTCATAGGTTCCGTCCTCTACCTTCGCCCGTATCTCCTTAAACTGCTGCTCAGTGATCGGGACAAAGCGGATAAACTCACCTGCTTCATAAAGGATCGGTTTTTCCCTCTCATGGTCATACAGTTCCAGCGGCGTGCGGCCGATGATCTGCCATCCTCCCGGAGAGACCAGCGGGTAGATTCCGGTCTGGTTGGCTGCGATACCCACGGAGCCCTTTTCCAGGCGCTCTCTGGGGTTTTTAAGTCTGGGCGTACTGATGGACTGATCCATTCCGCCAAGATATACAAATCCCGGCATGAATCCAAGCATATAGATCAGGTAGTCCACTGCGCTGTGTCTTCTTATGACCTCCTCTTCAGAGATTCCCGCGTGCTCCGCCACAAAAGGCAGATCCGGGCCGAATTCTCCTCCGTAGCACACTGGGATCACAATAGTCTTCTTCTTTAAACTATCGCTTCCCAGGTCCATCTGCGACAGTTCCAGCCCGATCCTCTCGGCAAGCTCGTCGTATCCGATCGTTACGGGGCGATAATGGACCATGAGCGTCGCATAGGTCTGAACGTACTCGTTGACGCCCTTGATATTTTTCTTTGTGAGATACTTCCTTGCAACCCGCACGATCCTGCTGATCTCCGGGTCGATGCTGTTTCCGAAAATGATCGTCAGCGCAGAATCTCCCACCGGCAGTATTTTGTAATCCATGTGGTTTCCTTTATATGTGTGAAAAACGGACTTGACCCGTAGCAAATACGCTGCGGGTCAATAGTTCCAATATGATCAATTATTTGCAGATAACGCTCCGGATCAGCCGCTGATCAGCTTCTTAAGTCCGGACATGAACGCGTTCATGTTTCTTGCAGCGATGAAGATGAAGATCGCGATTACGATAACGACCAGAACGTTGAACCAGGTCTTATTCTTGTATTCCTTCATGATTGCGGCGTCGTTGGCCACGATCAGAAGAAGGATTCCCGTAACGGGAAGAAGAATAGCGTTGGCAGCCTGTGCGAACAGAATGATCTGTGTAGGGCTGGCTCCCAGTGTGCAGGTCGCGAAAATACCGAATGCAAGAACGATGATCCAGAAAACTTTGAATCTGGTCTGCTTCATGTCTTCGCCCCAGCCAAGAATACCGGAGCTCGCGAATGCCGCTGCAAGAGGAGCTGTCAGGGTACTTGTGATACCTGCAGCGAAAAGGCCGATACCGAAGATCACGGTAGCCCAGCTTCCCAGAAGGGGAGTAAGAGCCTTGGCCATGTCAGAGCCGGATGCGATCGTTCCGCCGGACGCATGGATCGTCGCTGCCGCGCAGACGATGATCGCCATGGAGATGATTCCGCCAAGTCCGATCGAAATGATCGAGTCAAATCTCGAATTTGCGAGCGCGTCTTCCTTGTCGTCTGTCTTGCCCCACTTTGTAGAAGCGGAAGCAGCGTGCAGGTAAATATTATAAGGCACGACCGTGGTTCCCATCAGGGCCGCAACTGTCATCCAGTCTCCGCCGTCCGGAACCTTAAATCCGAAGAGGCCTGCAAAAACTGCGCCCCAGTCGGGCTTTGCCGCAAACGCGCAGATTAGGAAAATAACACCCATCAGCACGACAAGTGCTGTGAGGATATTCTCGACGCGCTGATAGCTTCCGGAGAACAGAAGCGCGAACGCGATCACGCCAAGAACCAGAGCGAGCACTATTTTGGCTGTCTGGTTGTCCGCAGCGGGGAACGCCGCCTGAATGCCGAGGATCGATCCTGTCAGGTTTCCGGTCTCATAGGCGATATTGCCGATAAAGACTGCCGCGATTACGAGGATGGAGATCAGGATCCTGGCTCCCTGGCTCGTAAACTTCTCTCTCAGAGCTTCGCCGAGACCCATTCCTGAAACAATACCGAGGCGGGCTGCCATGGACTGCATGATGATGACCGAAATAACGGACAGAAGCATCGCCCACAGAAGCGTATAACCGGCTGTCGCACCTGAAATGGAGCAGGAAGTAACTGTTCCGGGGCCGATAAACGCCGCTGCAACGAGCGCGCCGGGGCCCACATTTTTGATACGGGTAGCTAATTTATTCATTTCGCCCTCCTTAAACTTTAATTAAGTCACCATTTTAAAGCAGTAAAGGGCGAAAGTCAACTTTTAAGCGTATAATTGTATCCAATTATCCCGTTATTCTCCCTCGATCTCCAGCCGGAAATTGTAATCTGCTCCGTCCAGACTGGCCTGAGCTGCCTGCATATTTGCGGAAATGCGCACTTCCTGAAGATTTTCCAGTTCCAAAAGCGGCGTCAGATCAGTAAGTTTATCATTCCATGGGATATCAAGTTCCGCCAGTTCCGGATGATTTCGGACAAACTCCGCGAACAGCGCATTGGCATCCTCCGCCGTGCATTCTTCACCGAAGCCGCCGTCAGCCTGGAAACTCCGTATTTCTATTCCCTCCAGATCGGAAATATAGAGCACAGGATCTGTATTTCCCATCATAAGCCTGCTGAAGGCCGGTACTGAGGAGAGCGGCGAGAAATCCTCAATGTGGTGCCCGCTCACGGCAAACTCAAATCCTCCGTTTTCCTTGACTGCCGTCGAATAGTCAGCCTCAGCCAGCGGTGACAGATCGCTCACTCGGGTGTCCGAAATATCCAGTCTGCACAGCTGCGTCAGGTTCTGTACTCCCTGAATACTCTCAATATTAGGGCCGTTAAGCCAGAGACTGTGCAGATTCTGCAATGCGAAAACCGGAGATATATCGGACAGCTTGTCACAGAATGCGAGTCCCAGATCGTGCAGCTCGCGCAAGTTCTGGATTCCATCCACGCTCTCCAGGGGCTGGTCCCAAAGGTTCAGGAAATGCAGACCGGTGAGCTTTTCGAAATAGTCCATGCTCTCCACAACTCCGCTGCCGCGCGCGACCTTTCTTTCTTCTCCGGTGTCAAAGTTATGGACCGACAGTTCCGGACGATTGCTGTCTCCCCAGTTTTTCCATATTCCTTCATTCTCATCCGGATCAAACAGGACGTCTCCGGCCAGAGAGAAGCGTTCAACTCTCCGCAGCAGCGCATCAGGCAGAGTCTCCAGCTCGTCCAGGCTAAGAAGTGTGAGTCCGGAGTTGTCCAGCTCCCAGCCGCCCTGCGGATACTCTATGTGATACTCATTGAAATTTCCCGCTTGAACCAGATCTTTTGCCTGCTCCTCAAGTTCCGGAGAGACAGTTATAAAGGTCCCGTGGAACCTCTCTATGGGCTTGAGGTTCTCAAGACCTTCGATTCCCACAAACTTAAAGCTTACCGGCTGGGAATTGTCCATTTCGTTCAGAAAATCCAGGTTTTCTATTCCCGCGACACTGTCCAGAAGAAATGCACCTGTCCGGAAATTTACTTCCTCAGGCAGCACGTATCCGCCGGTGATCTCCAGAGAACTCAGGTCCATTCCTTCCATCGCGCTAAAATCAGTCAGACGGGGGCAATTGTAGATCTTAAGGATCCCGCCCTTTTTGCCGAATCCGTTCGGACTTTCAAGTCCCTCCAGGGATCTGAGCGTCTGACAGTTGGATAAGGTCAGATTGGGCACCGCCCACTCCTCCGGGGCTGATGTCAGATCCGTGATCGCGCAGCGGTCCAGTGTGAGTTCCTGCGCAGGCTGCGGCAGCGCGGAAATGTCCACCTGATCCAGATTTCCCAGCGTCAGGTAAGTGATCCTGCAGTCTGCAAGAGCGGCATAGATCGCTCCCGCATCTGCGGAATTATCCGGGCGCAGACTTAACCGGTTGATAACGCCGAATGCAGCAAGTCCGCTGTAATCGCCGGCGCTTCCGTTAAGCTCCAGCGACTTAAGATTCGTGCGTCCCTGAGAGATCTGTGTCAAAAAATCGAGATTGGGAAGGGCAACGCCGCTGAGGACTATGTCATCCAGCAAATTGAGGTTTCCCAAAAAAGAGACATCCTGAATCCGGTTGTCAAAATCTGCGCTGAGAAAGAGCTGCTGCAGGCTTCTGCATGTTCCAACCGGACTGTAATCCCCAATAGAAGGACAGTTGTTGATCCGAAGTGTTCTCAGCCCTGTCAGGGAACCTACAGCGGAAATATCTCCAAGCTGTCTGAGATTGTTCAGGAACAGTCTGTTTACTCCGGTTTTTCCTTGCAGGAAGGACAGATCTGTGACCGCAATTCCGGATAAGTTTACGTATTTGAGCCGCTTGCAGCCGGCAAGGCCGGACAGGTCGGCAGCGTTCCCGTTTCCCTCTGCATCCAGACTAAAGTCCAACAGATCCGGAGGGGTGAAGGCAGAGAAATCCGCTGTTCTTCCCGGCGCCAGCTCCAGCTGCGCGACCTGCAGTTTCTGACAGTTTCTGAGCGGGGAATAATCCGCGTCGCAGCGCAAATGAGCTTCCCGGATCCCTGACTGCGCGATCCAGTTAAGGTCGCCCAGATCGCAGTCCCTGGCATAGATTTTCTTCATCGTGGGCACGCCGCTGAGGTCCGGCGCGTCTGTCACTCTCACATTCACCAGGTGAATCTCTTCCAGATGCGGCATCATAGAGAGAAAACGCAGGTCATAGGGCGTCATAGTGACCTCCGACCCATCTCCGTTCCAGTACCAGCGTCTGTCGCCTTCCCCGGATTCGTTTGCGAGTTGATATGCAATATCTTCCCCTGCGTCTCCCATCCTCTGGAAGGCGTTAAACTCCTCAGTCTTATAGTAACCAAAATGCTCACCGATGACCGCGACGCATTTGATCCGGGCCAGTTCCTCTGCCGTCAGACCCGCCGGGAGAGGATAAACGATCTCCTTCTGTGTCTCTTCAGCCGAGGGCGCCGCCTCCTGTGCCGGAGTGCCCTGCATGCTCCGGACAATCATGAAAATGGCCAGTGCGAGCAGGGCTGCTCCTCCCGCTATGAGCGCGACGGGAAGTCTGCTCTTTTTTGCCGGGAGCGCGTCGATAATGCGGTCCGCCACGAGATCTGCGTCTCGCCCGCTCACCGGTATGATATTCCGCGCATAGATCGCGTTCTTGATGTCATCCGGGATCGCCGCCTTGTCCAGCTGCAGAGGCAGCACCTTATCTCCTCCCTTTCCAACCGCGGCAAGAAGAGCGTCCGTCAGTGTCTTGTCCTTATAGAAGTTTTCGGAAAGAGCTGCCAGAAGGATCTCATCCCCTTCGGGGCTGCCCTCAGAGACTTTGATCCCTTTCTCCCTGAGCGCGTCGAGAACGGGGGTAAGCACCGTTTTATCTGCCTGCGCAAATAATAGTTTCACAGATTGCCCACTCATAACTATCCTCCTGTCAATTTACCAATACTACTGAAAACCCTGCGTCTGCGCTCCACGAGAGCGGCAGCATATCCCTGCTGACCGTCACTTTCTTCAGGCGCGTGAAACCATCCAAAGACTCCAGATCCCTCACGCCTGTATGCTCCAAATGAAGCGTTTCCAGGCTTGGAAGATCCTCCAGCGGAGCTATGTCCTCCATTGTGCTTCCCGCGAGAGAGAGCTCTCTAAGAAGCACATGAGAATTCAGATCGGAAATATCCTTCAGGGGCTGGCATAAAAGTCCCAATCTCTCCAGCCGCACTGCGTAAGTGAGCGGAGTAAGGTCGGAGACTGTCCCCAGGATCACCGGCGCTCCGTTAACCCTGCATACGCCGTTTTCGTCAAAAGAGACCCTGTCCAGGTTCTTCGTCACCATATTGCCGCAGATATACAGTTCAGTAAGGTCAGCCATCTGCCCTCGCATGATGTCTCCATCGCTTATGCCCAGTGCGGACCTGATCGCGCGCTCCTGGTCGGCGTCCGGAAAAGTCACTGCGAAGAACCGCTCTGCTTCCCCCAGATCTACAACATCGGGGACCGCTTCCTCTTCTTCGGGCTCCTCCGTTTCCGGCTCCGCCTCTGCCACATTTACAACAGGCGCGGCCGGATTCCACAGTCCGCTTCTGAGCGCTGCAAGCGCTCCCGCCGACAAAAGGAAAAACAGCAGCGACGCGGTAAGTCCAAGCGCGCTCCACGGTATATGTTCCGTCCAGGAGCGGTGATATCGGCGGGTGACAAAACCGGATTTCAGAATAGCTTCCGCCCGCGCCTCCGGACTCTCCACAATAGGAATCTCCTTTTTCCCCTCAAGGATCTCCCTCCACTTTTCATCCCGCTGCGCGTCTTCCAAATGTACCACCAGGCAGGGCTTTTTCATCCGATGCGCAGTACGCATTTCACTGTAGCAGTTAGGAGATTCCAATGCTCTCTCCGACTCAAAAAAGAGCACTCCCGAGCAGCCCTGCATATGCCTGGCGATGTTGGCGGGCCAGTCACTCCCTGCCGGGATGCCCTCGTCGTACCAGAGGCGCCATCCTTTCTCGTGGAGGATCCGGATCGTACTTACGACCTCCTCCGACTGCTTGTGGGCGTAACTGATAAACAGATAGGGGCGGTTTCCCTCATAAGGTTTAAAAAATCTGCTCATGATCCGCCTCCCGTAAGTATTATGGTGTATTCTCCTTCCGGCAGAGGCGCCCCGCCAAGCAGTGCCTCCTGAGGAATCCTGATCTCTTCAAGAGCCGGCAGAAGGGTCAGATCATCCCAGCTCTCCGGCATCCCGGAGAGGTCAACCGACTTCAGATTCTCCACCAGTTCCTGTGTAATGGCCCCTCCCCCTGCCGCTTTTCTCACAGCAGATAAAAGGACCGGATCGCTCAGCTCCACTTCATCCGTAATCTGAATGACTTCCGTGACGCTCTCTCTGACTCCCGTAAAGAATAACACCGACAGGACCACAGCCAGCGCGCAGAATATAACTGACAGTATGGGAAGGATACTGTCCTTCCTGATCTTTACCGGCTCTCCCAGAAGTTCCTGAGAAAAGCCCTCTGCATGGAAAATAGCGTCCTCGAGCGCCTCCCTGCTCCTGATCCTGTAAAGGGGAATGTGAGGTACTGACTCCCGCAGGCCCATTGCCAATACTCTGTCCTTGCCATCCGGGTCAAGGCAGAGGATCGGACTGTCGAATTTCTGGTTTACAAGGACGCTGCTCTTAGTATTCTGGTCTCTGCACGCTTCATCCGACAAATAAACCATTGTGAGCGTAGATCCCCTGTATCTTTCCTGACGCCTGAGGACCTCCTCCGGCCCGTCTGCCTTGCCGCAGCTGTACCAGACTCTGCAGCCGCGCTCTCCCGCACCTTCCTCGAATCGGCCTCCGCAAAGGCAAAATATAGATAGGGGCTGTCTCCCTCATAGGGAGGAAATTCTCTGAAACTGTCTTTCATATCTGCTTTCCCGTGTGTGGATTCCCCAAATTCCGGGGATCATGAATGAAACTGATTTAGTTAAAATGTGGTCTTTCGAGTCAGATATCTGCAGAAACTTGTGCAGTTTTTGACTCGTGCTATGATCTAATTATAAAAAATCCGTGAATAAATGAATATGGGAATATTTTTTGAAACACTGGTAAATTCTTGTTCTTATAGTCTGATAATCCCTCTTTCGTGGTAAAATACTACAAAAATAACCTGACGCAGGACTTGTGGAGGTAAGATTATGCCCAGTATTTTCAATGTTCTCGTGTGTATTCTCGCACTGCTTGTCGGCGTGCTGATCGGTGAAAAGTACCGCAAGTGGAAAAAGGACCGCGACGAGAAAAAAGACAAAAAATAAGAGGACGGGGAGCATTCCCTGTCCTCTTATTCATTTCATTGATCATACTTTATTGAACAGGCTGTGCCTGCGCCGGCTCCCCGCTCTCACTCGGTTGAATCTGTACCGGCTCTCCGCTCTCGGTCGGCTTAATGCCCTGACTCTCCATATACTGATTTATTTGATCCGCATGATCGTTCATCCATTTTGCGCCGAACACGCCCGCTGCGGTAAGTCCCGCCACGATCAGGGTCAGTACTACTGCTTCCCAATAATGGTTCTTTCCGGCATCTCTTATCTCGGCTTCCGCCCAGTGATCCATCTTCTCTCCGCGCTTCGTAACAAGCCCGTAGACCAGGACAATAACAATGGCGGCTGCTATCATCACGTTGGCGCCCATACTTCCTTCCACGCCGAAACTCGTGTTGTAGAAAATGCCGTCGCGCGCCGAAGCGGCTTCAAGCTTGAAGACAGAATATTTTGACACAATGCCGCTGTTGGGCAGGCCGAACACGATGCTCTGGGAGAAGTTCCATGCCGTGTGGGCCCAGATCACCGTCCAGAGGCTGTCCCAGTAATAGACGATCAGCGAGAACAGAACGCCGATCAGGAATACCTGAAGCAGGCCGAGATTCGTAACGCCGGGATTTCCCATGTGCAGCGCCATGAAGACCAATGCGTTCACGAGGACCGCGATGGCCGGCCAGCGATAACGACGGCGAAGTTTCTGATACAGATAACACCTGTCTATGATCTCCTCGGCGCCCGATTGGATCAACACGCAGAACAGGAAGATAAAGAAGAGCTTCGGATCAAATCCGCTAAATGACAGCTTGATATCTCCCATGATGACCGACATCAGGATACAGAAA
>CADBIU010000039.1 GCA_902794825.1 uncultured Lachnospiraceae bacterium | reverse complement strand
TATTTATAAAAGCATTATAGAACTGAGAAGAGAGGCGGTCAAGCCGCTACAACCATGCCAATACGACAAATAAATAACAAAATGTCAAAAAAGACCTAATCTTTGTCAAAAAATTATCTATTTATAATCCGGTGCGGGTGATACTATACATCATGTAAGCAATACAAAGCTTCATTCATAAATTACCCCCCTAAATATTAAACATCCCCTATGAAGAAAACCGGCTGACACTGGCAGCCGGTTTTCTTCGTTTATAATACAAGACGGCGCTGCCTCAGGCAGAGCCGTCTTGTGCTATTTATTATTGATCCTGATTCAGGCGTTTGTGACCTTGATCTGGCAGGAGCGCATGGTCTCGAGGGCAGCTTCATGTTTCGCGGGCGTTACGCCGGCACAGCAGGAAGCGTCGCAGGAGATGGGCGTCTCGGGAAGGGTGGCTTTGATCAGCAGGGCGTTGGATACGACACAGATATCGGTGCACAGACCGACCAGTTCGATCTCGATGCCTTCCTCTTCGCGCTTCTCGAAGATCTCCATGAGTTTGGCGAGCTGCGTGCTGCCGAAGGTGGGCTTGTCGATGATGTGGTCCGGGTAGATCAGTTCCGCGATGTCGGGGCGGATCTGCCAGCCATCGGTTCCGCGAATGCAGTGGGGGACCGGAAGATTTTTGCCCTCCTGGGTGGCCAGGTAGAAATCGCTGTGAGTGTCACGCGTGGCAAAGACGTCTTCCTTGGGGTAGGTCTTTATTTTGGCCTTGACGTTGTCGACGATGGCGACTGCTTCGGGCGTTCCGAGAGCGCCGTCGATAAAATCGTTCTGCATATCGATCACAAGTAAGATTTTCTTCATGTTTAACCTCCATGTCGAAGCGCTCTGCGCCGAGACACGCGAGGAGAATTTCGCGAAGGCGAATTCTCCGATGCGATCCTGCAAGGTTTGAGGCGCTTCGGCTCAAACCTTGTGAGTGAAAAATCGGCTCATCGGAGCGATTTTTCACTCTTCCTCCGTGTATAATGAGTATGGGCGGCCGCCTGCCGCCGGAGCACAACTTTCTGTGACTATCATATCACAAGACGCAGGATTCGAAGGAGCAATATCGCGGTGTCAGACAGAAAATCATCAGGACAAATGACAACAGGTCAAAAGATACAGCAGTTCAAGGACTATTATCTCGGCGGTACGATCGCGGTGATTGCGGTCGCAGCTCTGATCATATTCATGGTGACGCGCTTTCTGTCTCCAGCTGAGGATGAGGCGGCTCTCAGAGTTGCCATTTTTGACACAGAGCTTTCCTCAGAGGCTCAGGAGAAGTTGGAACAGGCCGTCAGAGCATCACTGAATCTTCCGGAGGACGCGCGGATCGTGGTCGATACAGGCTTCGTCTCTACCAACACGAATGAGTACGCGAGGCTGAGCGTCCTGGCAGCGGATGGGAGAGTGGACGCTGTCATCGCAGGCGAGGAAGCGTTTGCGGAGCTGGCCGGATACGGCTATTTCAAGGACTTGTCCCTCTATCTGCCGGAGGACTTAAAGAGTTCCTATGCAGAAGAATTACTTACTTTCAAATATGATTCTGACGTGATCGCGGATGACGCGCAGCAAAACGGAGAGATGGCTTCCGGCGAATATCCCTTCGGGCTGTCGCTTAGCAGCAGCACTCTCTGGAATTCCATGACAGCGGACAGCGCTGTGAAACCGGAAAAACCGGTGCTGGGAGTGATCCTGGAGTCTGAGAATGACAGGAATATTGAAGGACTGATAAGCGTGTTGATGAAATAGAGAGCCAAATGAAAAGAGAGAACCTCAGAGGCCGATATGACCTCTGAGGTTTATTTTTGTTGCAGTAATTGAAATATTAACAGAAACGATCATTCCGCTCCGGGAGTGAGCTCGAAAGTATCATCCACGTAAGGATTTCCCATATCCTCATCCGCATACACCTTTAAGGGAAGTGAGATCTCCTCGACTTCGGTGATGTCATTCTCGGTCAGAGCATTCTTGTCCCACAGAACAGTGGAATACGATGTTTTGCCCGCGCAGACGATGTCCGCCCAGAAGGGGTCGCACATGATGCCGTTTACGGAGGAGTCGTCGACGCTGAAGACCATATCGCGGTCCGTCTTGTTGACAAGGTAGAGTTTCATGGCGTAGCCCCAGCTGTTGTCGGGCTCATATCCGGTAATGATCACGGAGCAGTTGTCGTCGTCCACGAGGACGTGGTCTGTGGCAGCCGGCTCTCTGACGGCTGAAGATGCCTTATCTTCACCGAGCGGGAAGACAGTAAAGGGATCGTGCATCAGCGCGGCTTCTGTGTAATCGTCGTTGTTGTAGACATTTAAGGTGAAGTCGACCCGGGTCACATCCCCGATCTGCTTCTCCTGCAGGGAGTCGCGCATCCAGGTGATCTCGCAGTTGCCCTTCTTGCCGGCGTTAATGACCTCTGCCCAGAAGGGGTCGCACATCACGTCATTGACCGAGACCTTCTCGAAGGAGAACATGAGATTCTTATCCGTGCGGTTCTCGACATAGACCTTCCACTCGTAGCCGTATGCGGCGTCTGACCGTACATCCTTGATGGCAAAATACAGATCGTCATTGTCAATTAACACCTGGCTGAAGGCAGGTGCAGGGCCGCCCTCGCCGGAAGAATTCTTAGTGCCTGCGTCCGCAGCAGTGCCTGCGTCCGCAGCAGTGCCTGCGTCCGCTGTGCCCCAGTCGCTCACCGCGGATTCATTGGTATCCGGGATGGAAGAGGCGTCGCCGGTCTTGCCGGCAGCGTCTGATTTGCCAGCGTCGCCGGATTTGCCGGAAGCATCTGTCTTGCCGGCCGCGTCGGAACTGCCGCCGGACTCTGTTTTGGCAGAACCGTTGTCCTGATTTGGTGCGGACGAGCCGCAGCCCGTGCAGATATTGGCAATGATCAGTGTAAAAATAAGCACAAAAATAACGGCTGATCTTCTCATAAACAGTAAAACCTCCTTGAAACAATGTAAGTAATTTGTCGTTTACGGTTCTACGTCTGATTGAAAATGCCGTTTACTGGAGATGAGTATAGCACAAATTGTGCCGTTTGGGCGCGAAAAGTGTTACAATTACCAAAATCAAAGTTTGCAAGGAGGCGGCACGTGGAGAACCAGTTCCTGCGCACGGAGATTCTTCTGGGTTCCGATGCGATGAAGAAACTTAAGAGCAGTAAAGTGGCCATTTTCGGCGTCGGCGGAGTCGGCGGCTATGTGGCGGAGGCTCTGGCGCGCTGCGGCGTCGGCGCTTTCGAGCTGATCGACCGCGACCAGGTCAGTGTCACCAATCTGAACCGCCAGATCATTGCCACCTGGAAGACAATTGGGATGGATAAGACCGAGGCCATGGCCGACCGGATTCATGACATTAATCCGGAGGCGCTGGTGGTGCAGCGCAAGTGCTTTTACCTGCCTGAGACCGCGGATCAGTTCGATTTCACACAGTATGACTACGTGGTGGACGCGGTGGACACAGTCACTGCCAAAATAGAGATCATCCTGCAGGCACAGCGCGCCGGCACGCCTGTGATCAGCAGCATGGGAGCGGGCAACAAGATGGACCCTTCCAAATTCGAGGTGGCGGACATCTACAAGACGTCGGTAGATCCCCTTGCGCGGGTAATGCGCAGGGAACTGAAAAAGCGGGGCGTCAGGAAACTCAAAGTGGTATACTCCAAAGAAGAGCCGATGAAGCCGCTTATCAGGGTCGAGGCGGACCCCGAAGCGGGCCGCAAAGATGTGCCTGGAAGCAGTGCCTTCACGCCGTCGGCAGCGGGACTTCTCATCGCGTCGGAAGTGGTGAGGGACCTGATAAGATAACTCACTTCGCGGCGCAGTCAGACGACAGCAGTCCTTAGATAACAAGGGACAGGGAAATATAAGATGAGCAAAGAACAGCAGCAATATCAGAAACTGGTCATGACGCCTGTGGAACAGCTGATTCCGCGGCTCGCCATACCGACTATTCTGAGTATGATGATCACGATGATCTACAACCTGGTGGACGCGTATTTTGTCGGGAAACTGGGGACCAGCGCCAGCGCGGCGATCGGCGTCGTCCTGGGCGTGCAGTCGATCTTCCAGGCCTTCGGATTCATGATGGGACACGGGGCGGGAAGCCAGATCAGCCTCAAACTGGGAGAGGGAGACAGAGACGCGGCGGACAGACTGTTTTCCACCGCTTTTTTCCATGCGCTGGTGATCAGCGTGATCGTTGGTATTATCTGCCTGTTCGGACTTGAGCCCCTGATGAGGCTCATGGGAAGTACGGACACTATTTTGCCGTTTTCGAAGAATTACGGCTTCTATATTTTGATCTCGGGGCCTGCTCTGGTGGGAAGCTGCGTCCTGAACAATGTCATGCGCTACGAGGGCAGGGCGGTTCTGGCCATGGTCGGTCTGGTGACGGGCGGCGTGCTCAACATGATCGGCGCCCCGATCCTGATGTTCGGCCTGGGGCTGGGCATTGACGGCGCAGGGCTGTCGACGGCCATCTCGCAGTATATCAGTTTCGGGATTCTGCTCTATATGGTATTCAGCAAGCGGACGATCAGCCGTCTCTCGCTTCGTTTCCGATCCAATGACCCGGGGGTGACTCTGTCGATCATGCGCGTGGGTTTCCCGAGCCTGATCCGGCAGATGCTCAACAGCATTGCGACAATCACGCTCAATCACGCTGCGATGCCTTACGGCGACGCGGCGATCGCTGCGATGGCCATTGTGGGAAGAATCGTGATGTTCATCGGCTCGGCTATGATCGGCCTGGGGCAGGGCTTCCAGCCCGTTTCCGCTTATAACTTCGGTGCGCGCAAGTACGCGAGGCTGCGCAAAGCCTTCTTCTTCACTGTTAAGGCAGGAATGATGGTGCTCGGCATTCTGGCGATATTCGGGTTCCTTTTTCCTGCGCCCATCGTGCGGCTCTTCCGCGACGACCCGCAGGTCGTAGAGATCGGGAGCAGGGCGCTGCGCTTTCAGTGCATCGCTGTCGTCATGCAGCCCTTCAGCGTGACTTCCAACATGATGTTCCAAAGCATCGGCCGCAGCAAAGAAGCCTCTTTCATGGCTATGCTCCGAAGCGGTCTCTACTATATTCCGACGCTGCTGATCCTGCCGCTGTTCCTGGGGCTGACCGGTATCGAGTGCGCCCAGATGGTGTCTGATATCCTGACGACCCTGACCTGTATTCCTTTTGTCGCGCGGTTCATGCGCGAGACGCCGGATGAGGACCAGGTGTCGGAGATCGACAGGCTGTACGGGGGAGCGTAGAACTTTGCTGTTTTCTGAGCCTGTGGACTCGGGACTCCTGCAATAAAAAAGGGAATCCATTAAGAATTCCCGTAATCAGTGCCGGCGGTGGGACTCGAACCCACACGCCCTCACGGACAACAGATTTTGAGTCTGTCTCGTCTGCCAATTCCGACACGCCGGCCTAACATATCTATTATAGTCGCTGGAGGGCATTTTGTAAACATAAACTGAAGGATTAGAATGGCATGAAATACTATTTTGCCCCGCTGGAGGGGATCACCGGGTACGTGTACAGGAACGCGCACCACAAATTCTTCCCGGGGACGGACCGATACTACATGCCCTTTGTGGCGCCCAACTATACGAAGCATTTCAAGACAAAGGAAAAGCGGGACGTGGCTGCGGAGAACAACGCCGGAGTGCCGCTGGTGCCGCAGGTGCTCTCCAACAAGGCGGATGAGACGCTGTGGGCAGTGGAGGAACTGGCGCAGCTGGGCTACGAGGAGATCAACCTGAATCTGGGCTGCCCGATGCCGACAGTGGCCCGCAAGAAGAAAGGCTCAGGCCTGCTTAAGTTCACGGATGAACTGGACGCCTATCTGGACGGCGTCTTCGAGGGGATCGCGCGGCGACCGTCGGATTCCCCGCCGGTCAGGATCTCGGTCAAGACGCGGCTGGGCACTGACAGCACGCAGGAGGCGGAAGAGTTGGTCCGCATCTACAACCGATATCCAATCAGCGAGCTGATCGTCCACCCGCGAAGTCAGAAGGACCTGTACAAGGGAACGCCGGACCGCGATGCATTCCTCCTTGTCTGGCAAAACAGCGTCAACCCCATAGTCTACAACGGAAATATCAACTGCGCGGAGGACGTCAGTGAGATCGCGCGGGTGTGCGCGGAAGCTTCGCGCGCGGACGGAGGCGCCGGTGAGAAGGCCGGCAAGCAGCTGGAGTGTGTTATGGCAGGGCGCGGATTCCTCTCGGATCCGTCTCTGGTGCGGCAGTGTCAGGGCGGCGAACTGATCAGCGCGCGGGAACTCGAGGCTTTTCACGCGGAACTGTACGAAAAGCTCAGCGAGACGCTGCCCGGGAGCGCGGTGGTCCTAAGCCACATGAAAGAGCTGTGGTACTATATGGGAAATTTGTTCCCGGAAGGCGGCAAGTGCCTCAAGGAGATCCGGCGCGCCGGAAACAAGGTACAGTATGAGGCGGCGGTACGGGTACTGTTGAGCAGCTGCCGGATCGAGCGCCCGGGGAGCGGGTTCTGAGCGGTCTGTCCGTCCAGGATTCCGGAGCCCGGGTTCTGAAAGGAAATGTTATGCACAAAAAGACTAAAGGAAATCTTCTGATCACACTGGGGATCCTCCTGATCGCTGCCGCGATCGGACTGGCGGGCTACAATCTATGGGATGCCGGCCGTGCGCAGAAAGCAGCGGAGGAGATCACAGGGCAGCTGATCTCAGAAATCGAGAGCAAAGTAGAAGACGGCAAAACTGCTGCGCCCTACATAGATCCCAACACCCCCATGCCGGTGGAGGTGATCGACGGATATGAATATATAGGCGTGCTGGAGATCCCCTCTGAGGGTCTGTCCCTGCCGGTCATGAAGGAGTGGGACTACACCCGCCTCAAAATCTCGCCGTGCAGGTTTACCGGTTCCTATTACTCTGACGACCTTGTCATCTGCGCGCACAATTACATGAAGCATTTGGGGCCGCTCCTGCAGATCGGGATCGGTGAGGACATCTATTTTACCAATGTGGATGGCCTGTCAATCCGCTATATCGTGACCAACCGCGAGACCGTGGAGCCCACAGCCGTAGAGCAGATGATCGAGAATACGTCAAACAGTGAGACTTCACTCCTTGACTGGGATCTGACCCTGTTCACCTGCAACCTCGGCGGGCAGACCCGGTGCGCAGTGCGCTGCAGCCGGGCTGCTGAAAGCACTGAAAATTAATAGAAAATTCATGCCTCTTTGCATGCCTTGTGTAAAGAGGCACTTTTTTGCCCCGAATTAGTTTATAATAGACATGTTAGGCAAAAACATTTTCCAAGGGGGCGTATTATGGCAAAAAAGTATAACATCTGTCTCGATATTGGTGGAACAAAGATCCTCGGCGTGATCTTTGACCAGGACAAGAATATTGTTTACCGCATCAAGAAAAAGACCAAGAAGGACGGAGACTCCACGGACAACGTTGAGAAAGTGATCATCAGCGTGGTGGAAGAGATGCTGGAAGGATCCGGGATCAGCAAGAAAGAGGTCGCCGCGATCGCCGCGGGCGCGCCGGGCGTCATCGATCAGGCCAAGGGTATCATCCTGTTCTCCCCCAACCTTCCCTGGAGAAACTATGACATCAAGTCCTCCATGGAGAAGAAGTTCGGCGTTCCGTTCTATATCGGCAACGATGTAAACGTAGGTGTTCTGGGCGAGTACAAGTACGGCGCTGCAAGAGGCTACAAGGATGTAGTCGGTTTCTTCGTAGGCACCGGCATGGGCGGCGGAATGATCCTTAACGGTGAGCTCTATTGCGGCCACATGTACAAGGGCGCTGAGTTCGGCCACATGATCCTCAATCCCGAAGGACCGCTCTGCGGCTGCGGACAGAGAGGATGCCTGGAGGCTTTCTCCAGTAAGCAGGGCATGTCAAATTATATCCGCGTGCAGGCAAGCCGCGGCAGAGAGACTATGATGGCAGAGCACGTACAGGAAGGCGTTTTCAGAAGCAAATTCCTCAAGAAAGCTCTCAAGAAACAGGACGCTGTCACAGTAGAGGCAGTTGACAGAGCCTGCCATTATCTCGCGATCGCGACCGGCAATATGATCAACACCATCAGCCCTGAAGTCGTTGTCTATGGCGGCGGCGTCATCGAGGCAGCCGGCCAGACCTTCCTTGAGAAGATCGAGGCAGAAGTCGACCGCTACTGCATGCCTTCCATCCGTGACACGGTGGAACTCAAGATCGCGGAACTCGGCGATGATTCCAACATCTACGGCGCGCTTGCTATGATCGAGGAGATGAACAAATAAGAATTGTTTGGCCTTGCGGACATGTAGTGTATGCTGTGTATGAGGCCGGCCCCGGAGGGGGCCGGCTTTTTTGTGCTTGATGGGAGTGGTGAGGGGCCAGGGCCCTCATGGGCCGGGGCCTTACGGGCGGGGCCCATCCTTTCAGAAGCTTTTTCGAAACCGATGGTGTGAGAGAGCTTGTGGGGGTGGTTTAAGTGGCCGGGGCCCATCCTTTCAGAAGCTTTTTCGAAACCGATGGTGTGAAAAAAGCTTGCCTGGTGGGAATACCCCATCTTCGGACATGCTTTACGCAAAACCGATGGGGTGAGAAAAGCTTGCCGAGTGGAAGTACCCCATCTTCGGACATGCTTTATACAAATACGATGGAGTGAGAAAAGAATTTTCAGCATAAACCCTACATCCAAAAAAAGAATTGCTGCCGTAAGGATGGAGAGATGAGGCCGAAGTGTCTAAATGGAGCCCACTCAAATAAGAATTCTTCATGAAAGGATGGAGGGATGAGCCAGAAGCGGCAAAAATTGCCCCATCTATTTAGGAAACTTCCCAAATAGGATGGAACTGAGCAGGCAGAGCACACAAGTTAGTTAGTACAACCCCAATATCATGCCTCAACACCTTGACCAAATAGGTTAGTAGTGCTAAACTACAGTAGTTAATAAAAACTAACTACAGAAATAATTCAAACACAACAACCACATAACCAAATTCACTTAATAAACCCGGTACTACTGACACAATGCAAGCGGTGGAGAGGTCTATGGAAACAGAAAACACCCGGAAATGCACTAAATCTCAGGCAGAACTTGCCGAACAGGCAAGCAGCTATATGCTTGAGCATATGGATAAGAAGATCACGATCAGCGAAATTTCGGAGAGAATGCATGTGTCGCAGACGCAGCTTAAGAACAGCTTCCGGAATTATTACGGTGAATCGGTCTACAAGTACATCAGATCCAGAAAAATGCAGCAGGCGGCAGTACAGCTTGAGGAAGGCAAGTTTTCAGTTTTGGAAATCGCCGGAATGTACGGCTATGAGAACTGCAGTAAGTTTGCCGCCGCATTTCGAAAAGAATACGGGCTTTCTCCCAGCAGTTACCGTAAGCAGCGTAGAGTGCGTAATTTCCCCGCGCAATTACCGAATACATCACAGGAGCAGCATTTAGCATAAGGTAATGAAACATGTTTCTTGAAATTAAACAGATCAAAAAGGCCTTCGGTCAGGGCGAGAGCCGGGTGGAGGTACTTAGGGGGATCGACCTCTCTCTGGAGAGGGGAGAATTCTGTGTCCTCCTGGGGCCCTCAGGATCCGGCAAATCGACCCTTCTCAATATAATCGGAGGCATAGACAGCGCGGACTCGGGCGAAATCGTTATCGGAGGCGAGCCCATGTCCCATATGAGGGAAAGACAGCTGACAATGTACCGCAGAAAGCATCTGGGGTATGTTTTTCAGATGTATAATCTGATCCCGAATCTGACGGTGCGCGAAAATATAGAAGTGGGCTCGTATCTGAGCGACAAGCCGCTGGATGTGGATGAGCTGTTAAGGCTTCTGGGGCTTTGGGAGCACCGGGGGAAGGTGCCGAGTCAGCTCTCGGGCGGCCAGCAGCAGAGGACGGCGATCGGGCGCGCGGTGGTCAAGAATCCGGATATCCTGTTGTGCGACGAGCCGACGGGCGCGCTGGATTATAAGACTTCCAAGGAGATCCTCAAATTGATCGAGCAGGTCAACAAGACTTACGGAAATACGATCATTATGGTGACGCACAACGACGCGATCAAGTATATGGCCGATACGGTCGTCCGGATCAGGGACGGAGCGATCCGGGACACGGTGCGCAACAAGCAGAGAATGAGCGCGGAAGAACTTGAGTGGTGAGACAGGAGCGGCGGCAGCATGAAGAAAAATCCTCTTAACAACCGGTTCATCCGCGACCTTCGCGATGACCTGGGGAAATATGTGGTGATCGCTCTTCTGATGATCTTCACGATCGGCTTCGTATCGGGATTTCTGGTGGCTGACGGCAGCATGGTCAAGGCCTACAACGAGAGCTTCACCAAATACAATATAGAGGACGGAAATTTCCGTACTCAGAAGAAAATGAACAAGGCGCAGTGGAAATCCGTGGAGGAACTGGGCCTTCATTTGTATGAACTTTTTTACAGGGAATTCGCCTTGGAGAACGGGAGTACGCTGCGCGTCTTTCAAAACAGAGACCGGGTGAACCTTGTATGCCTGATGGAGGGAGAGTTTCCCGCCAAACCCGGAGAGATCGCCGTGGACAGGATGTACGCGGACAACAACGGATTGAAAGTGGGCGACACGATCCGTACAGCGGCGGCAGGTGTGGAAGAAGGTGCAGCAGGCGCCGATACAGCCGCAGACGAGCAGCAGAATAAAGGTCAAAACGCCTGGGTCATCACCGGCCTTGTGGCGCTCTCGGACTACAGCACCATGTTCTCCGACAACAACGATACGATGTTCGACGCGCTGAAATTCGGAGTGGCGGTGTGCTCGCCGGAGGAATTTGAGCAGTATCCGGATAAATCGCTTATCTACAACTATGCCTGGAAATATGACGATCCTCCGAAGACGGAGGAAGAAGAGAACGACCGGGGCGAGGACCTGGTTAAGGACCTGAGCAAAGAAGTGAAACTGGAGAATTATATCCCCAGATACGCCAATCAGGCGATCCGCTTTACGGGCGAGGATATGGGCAGTGACCGGGCCATGATGGAGCTTCTTCTTTATATTATGATGGTGATCATTGCTTTTGTATTCGGGGTGACCATCGGCAACACGATCTCACAGGAGGCGCCTGTCATCGGGACGCTGCGCGCGATGGGATATACCAAAGGAGAGCTGATCAGGCACTATATGGCGATGCCGCTTCTGGTGACTCTCATCAGCGCCGTGATCGGCAATATTCTGGGATATACGTTTCTCAAGGATGTTTGCGCGAACATGTATTACAACAGTTACAGCCTGCCCACCTATATCACGATCTGGAACGCGGAGGCTTTTGTAAAGACGACGATCTTTCCGATCGTGATCATGGCAGTAGTGACATACAGTATTCTTCGGTGGAAGCTGGGACTCACGCCCTTGCAGTTCCTCAGAAGGCAGCTGCGAAGGAGGCAGATGAAGAGGGCTTTTCCTCTGAGTGTCCGGATTCCGTTTTTTGACAGGTTCAGGATCAGAGTAATCGCGCAGAACATTCCCAATTACCTGATCCTGCTGGTGGGGATCTTTTTTGCCAACATATTGCTGATATTCGGACTGGCGCTTCCCAAGGCGCTGGACCACTATCAGGAGGAGGTGGAGAGGAGCCTTCTGGCGGAGCACCAGTACATAATGCAGATTCCACTGGACGCTTTGGATGAGGACCACAAACTTCAGAGCGCCCTGAAAATGATGCAGTTTGTGAGCGAGACCGAGACGGAGAACGAGACGGCGGAAAAGTTCAGCGCCTACACGCTGCGAAGGCCCTTCGACGCGCCGTACAAGTCCGAGGATGTGATGATCTACGGCGCCGCCGCGGACAGCCGATACGTTAAAGGAATTCCTGAGACGCCCGAGGGAGAGAATCCGCGGGTGCTGATCTCATCGGCATACTCGGAGAAATATGATATTTTTGCCGGGGATACGATCGAGCTGCAGGAGAAGTACGGCGCGGACCGCTACACTTTCAATGTGGCCGGGGTCTATGACTACGGGGCGTCGATCTGCGTATTCATGGAACAGAAGACGATGAATCAGTGTTTTGACCTGGGAAAGGATTACTTCTCGGGATATTTCTCGCAGACACCGATTACGGATATCGACGGGAAATACATCGGCTCGGAGATCGACCTTGATTCACTTACTAAGGTCACGAGACAGCTGTACATATCCATGGGCAGCATGATGTACCTGGTGGACTTCTTCGCGGTGGCGATCTTTATGGTGCTGATCTACATTCTGTCCAAGATCATCATCGAGAAGAACGCGCAGTCCATCTCCATGGCCAAAATATTGGGATATACGGGGAGTGAGATCGGGAAACTCTACATCCGATCCACTACGGTCGTCTATCTGCTGTGCTTTGTGGCGACAATCCCCGCTGTGACAGTGCTGATCAAGTATCTGATGAAGATCATGATCCGCCTTGAGATGACGGGCTGGATAGAGCTGTATGTGGGAAATATAGTATATGAGGAAATGCTCGCGCTGGGCATAGGCGCCTACGCGGTGATCGCGGTACTGGAGTACCGGAAGATCGGCAGGGTTCCTATGGATGAAGCGCTCAAGAACGCGGAGTGATTCCGGAGAGATGACTAAAGGCCGGAAAGGACAGGCACAGGATGAGAAAGAACTATAGATTGCGCAAAATATTGATTACGGCAGTTCTCTGCCCGGCCCTTGTACTGGGTATGGCGGCCTGTGGACAAAACAGCGGCAATGCGGGAAGCGGCTCCCCGGCTGCCGGGGCGGAAAGCGCGGCGGCAAACGGATCTGAAGGGGATAAGACAGAAGTGGTCTTCAACCCTCCCGTTGACACGCCCTTTGTTACGCCGGGCGAGAAGGATGAGAGCGTCTATGTCAAGGCGGACGCGGCGGGAAGGCCCACTGAAAAGACGGTTGAGGTTGTCCTTAAGAAGATCGAGGGGTCTGACCCCATCGAGGACCGGTCCAACCTGCGGGAGATCAAAAACACCGAGGGAAACGAGGAATACACAGAGGCCGGCGAAGGAAGGTACCTGTGGCAGAACAACGGCGAGGATATCCATTACAAGGGAAAGTCCGATCAGGCGCTGCCTGTTAATGTGCGCATTACCTACTACCTGGAGGGACAGGAGGTCAGCGCGGAGAAGATCGCGGGGAAGACCGGCAAGGTGAAGATCCGTTTCGATTACGAGAACAACACGGACGTTCCTTTTATGGTGCTGTCGGCAGCGATGCTTCCGGCGGACGTGTTCAGCGATGTAGAGGTCACAAACGGCCGGCTGATGGATCTGGGCGACCAGAAAGCGGTGATAGGATTCGCTTTCCCGGGGCTTATGGATACCCTCAAACTCGTGGATTACGAGCCCACGGAGGAGATCGAACTGCCCGAGTATGTGGAGATCGAGGCGAGGGCGGAGGACTTTGCGCTGGATTTCACAGCTTCTGTGGTGAGTACGGGGCTCTTCGAGGACTTGGAGGACAAGGACCTGGAGGATCTTGACAAACTCCCGGATGACATGGATGAGCTGACAGACGCCTCCACCGAGATCAGGGACGCAGCGCAGGAGCTTGCGGACGGAGGTTCTGAGTTCGGAGATTACCTGAGTCAGTATTTTGACGGACTCTCACAGCTGAGCGAAGGGACGGACAGCCTTGATCAGGGGCTGACACTGCTGAGCCAGAATATATCTAAGATCTCAGAAGGATCGAAGAGCCTGCAGAGCGGGCTGGATCAGATTGATCAATCCCTCGCTAAGGTAGACCTGTCCGCGCTTTCGTCCCCGGAGAGCAAGAAGGCCTCAGAGGCTGCACAGGCAGCTCTTGAGTCGATCGGAGAGAACAGCGCGGCTCTTAAAGAGAAACTGACAGCTGTCGGGACAAATCTGGAGACAGTGCAGACCTTTGTGAAGGATGTAAACGCTTATATCGGCCAGGTGCAGGACCTTCAAAAGGCGATCGAAGAGCTGCCCGCGCCGGATCTGGCGGCAGCGGACTATGAAAACGGATGGACAGAACGCCTCAATGACGAAGCAGCCTCACAGGCGAAGGAAAAGGCACAGGAGGCGGCAGATGATGTCCGCGATTCAATAATAGAAATTGTGAAAGGCAGCAGTTTGCCGGATGACCTGGGGCTTACTGACGAGCAGAAGGCGCAGATCATCGCACAGATCGTGGAATCAATAGATGAGAATAAGGTCACTGTGAATGAGGAAGATATAGAGATTTCCCTTGACGCTGCCTTTGGAGAGATCAGGGACGGTATCCAGAAAGAGGCGGAAGGGCAGCGGAATACGCTCAGAGACGTTTCTTTGAAGATCGCCGAGCCTTCAGTTCCCGATCTGGAGGCCCTGAGCCCTGAAAAAATGGAAGAGATCACACAGATCATAGGGAATATGGAACAGTCCCTTGCGGTAATCGGCGCCTATGCGGAGGGGATGTCGCAGACGGCGTCAGGCCTGACGGAACTGTCCACAGCGCTCACACAGCTTAAGGCCGGCGTCTCGCAGTTGTCCGGCGGCAGCGCGCAGCTGTCAGAGGGCCTTGGGCTCTTCGAGAAAGCCCTCGAGGCGGCGTCCGAGGGATCGGCACAGTTGTCCTCAGCCATGAAAACGGTGTCCTCGGCGGGAGGAGAGCTCGGCAGTGCGTACTGGCAGCTTGTGGACGGCATGAACGAATTCGCGGACGGGATCGCGGAATTTGACGAAGAAGGCATTCAGAGCCTCGCGGAACTGGCAGGGCCGGAGTATAAGGACGTGATCAGAGGCGTCAGGGCGGCCAGAGACGCGGAGCACAGCTACACGAATTTCTCCGGAATCTGCGACGGCCAGAAAGGAAGTGTGAGGTTCATCATCGAGACTGAGGAGATAAATAAAGACAAATAATTTTTAGACAAAATTCACAAACTGGCAATCGAATTCTTGGAGCTGCATGCTATAATCTAATCTTAGCATGCAGCTCTTTGCTCTTTTTTGGCAAAGAAGCGGCGGCATGCATTCACAGAGTAAATGAATCAGAGGTGATAAAAATAGAACGGATAGGACTGGATTCGTCTCAGGTCAGGGAACTGACTGCGCAGGGCAAGGTCAATGTGCAGATCGACAGGACCGCGAAGACGACCAAAGACATTATAAAAGAAAACGTACTTACATATTTCAACCTGATCTTCCTGATCATCAGCCTTCTGTTGATCGTGGCGGGAGCTTTCAACAGCCTTACATTCCTGCCCGTGATCATAGCGAATACGCTGATCGGTATTTTCCAGGAGCTGCACGCCAAGAAGGTGCTGGACGGGCTGAGCATCCTGCACGAGCCCAACGCCGTGGTGATCCGCGACGGGAGCCGCACCAAGGTGCCGATCGACAAGCTGGTGCTTGGAGATGTGATCGTACTTAAGGCCGGAAACCAGATTCCGGCGGACGCGGAGATCGTGAGTGGAGAGGCCGCCATCAACGAGGCTCTTCTCACCGGTGAAGCGGACGAGATCGTCAAGGGACCCGGAGATGAGCTGATGTCGGGAAGTTTCGTGGCTTCCGGCGAGTGTATGGCGAGGCTCACAAGAGTCGGACAGGATTCCTACATCTCCAAACTGATGCTGAAGGCGCGCAAGATGCCCACCGGAGAGCAGTCGGAAATGGTGCGTTCCATCAACAGGATCGTCATCGCAGCGGGTATTATGATCATTCCCATCGGCGTCACCCTGTTCGTGCAGGGCTATGTCATGCAGGGAAACAGCTTCAGCGAGAGCGTGGTGAGCATGGTCGCAGCGGTCATAGGCATGATCCCGGAAGGCCTGTATCTTTTGGTGAGCGTGACGCTGGCGAC
>CADBIU010000038.1 GCA_902794825.1 uncultured Lachnospiraceae bacterium | reverse complement strand
TCAAACCACTGTGATATACGAAGGGTCCCACACGATCAGATAACCCAGTTCTCTGACTCTCGCGCAAAAGAGGATGCTCCTTCTGCGCAGTTCCTGCGGGTCCTTCCTCCAGTCAGTGTACGGTTCGCTCTCCGGTTTCTCCACGATCTCCTCGTAAAGCCCTCTCAGATCAGGTCTCACCTGCATGCATCTGGCGTCCACAGCGAACGCGTTCTGCACTGTGAGCGCCCGGCTCATCGGACCGCCTTCCGCCTCGTCCCAGCCTTCATACATAACTCTGCCCTGTGAGTCGAACATTCCCCCAACCACCTTGTGCGTGCGGCTCAGGACCCTCCCTCCTAGGATGCCCACATCGCTGCGGCATGCGAAAATATTGGGATTATATCTGATCCTGTAGATTCCTTTCCGTCCCGTATAGCTCACAACCGCCCTGATCGAGCGCACCCTGAAGTAGTCCTCCAGCGCCGCTTTCTCCGCCGCTATATCAGCGTCCGGCTCCCTGGAGGCCATCTTCGCGTCCTCTGAACATGGCGCACCGCGGATTTGGGCGCCCGGAGCATCAGGTCATAGGTCAGCGCGCCGTCAAAGGAATCCCTGAGGCGAAGTGCCAGAAACAGCTCCCTTCGGATCACCAGAAGTCTCTGCATATAATTGTTGGACAAAAGATAGTCCTTATTAAAGTCCGGTTTCCTGTTGGGCCGGTCAAATCTTTTCCCCGCCGCGTCGCAGTGATCCTCGTCTGTGTAGAGTATCTCGGCGCCGGTCCTCATGATGCAAAGGAACACCTCATAGAGAGCGTCCTTTGTAAGCAGGTCTCCCACATCTACAGTGCACAGATAGTTTCCTGCAGCCAGATGAGCCGCGTCATTGATCAGTGACGCTTCTCCCCTGTTTCCGGGCACGCTGTAGTAGCGGATCCTCTCATCCCTGTAATGGTCCAGCGTGTCTCTGACTCCGGAACTCAGGCTCGTGTCCGCTATGATCAGCTCATATCCGCCGTAAGTCTGGGACAGAATAGAGATCAGGGTCTGCTCAAAATACCGGATCACCGGCTCATAAGTCGTGACGATCACGCTGATGAGCGGCACATGGTGCACTTTCAGGACAGAGGCGGATGCGCCAAGCGCGTCCTCAGGCTTCTCGCCGCCCTTAATGCGGTCCCAGACTGCTCTCTGGTTCAGAAGAACCGACGCTTCGGGCTCCTGATACACATATTTCTGCCGGGGAGTCTTCTCCTGCTTCTTGTCATTTGCGCGCAGGGCAAACCTTTTAGGGGAGTCCTCGCTCCCCTTGGGCAGTCGGATTTTTGACCGGGCACTATTTATTTTTTTCCCGAATTCGCTCCAAACTGACACGTTGTGTTCCCTCATTATTTGACAGCAGTGCTGTCGAGGTTGATCTTAAATTTCGGCTCTCTTGCGTCCTGGGTCAGGTACCTGTGATAATACGGGTCGTTCCGGGAGATCTCGGGATGCAGTTCGAACAGCCTCTTCATCTCGGCCGGCTTCTGTAGCTGCCTCTCCTCCTTGGTCTTGCTGTTCTCCGGCGAGTAAGACTCATAGTAGAACAGGTACATGTTGTTGCGGACCACGTTGTAGTAGCCCTTCTCAAAGATCCTCCAGCAGAAATCAATGTCTCCGCCGTAGGCCGGGAAATTCTTCTCGTCAAAGCCGCCCACTTCCGCGAACAGCTCTCTTTTGACCATGATGCACGCGCCGCTCATCGCAAGCATGTTGCGCACGCCCTTGTTGAAGTCAAAATAGTAAGATTCGTCATTTCTGCAGTACTGCAGCTTATAGACAATGCCGTTCTCCACTGAAGTAATGCCCGCATGCTGAATGATATTCGAGCTCGGATACAGCAGTTTCATGCTGACCGCGCCCACATAGGGGAGCTTGGCCTTCTCGGAGAGATGGGACAGCCATCCCGTCTTCTGCACTACGATATCGTCATGTACAAACAGAAGCATCTCGCCGTTGGCGTACTGAGCGCCGAGATTATAGAAAGCGGGCATGTTAAAGCCCATTCTCTTAAAGATATAAAGGCATCTTCCCTCTTCATTGATCTCTTCGACCAGTTCTCTCACTTTCCTGCGATTCACTTCGTTGGAACCGTTATCTACAATGATGATCTCGTGAGGGATCGATGTGTGCTTCTCTATGGAGCGGATGCAGCGTGCCAGCATCTCAGGGTTGTCCTTACTGGGTATGATGATGCTGATCAGTCTTGTGTACGCGGAATCCGCGCTGTACCTGCCGGTCAGGGAGTCCTTGATCAGATTTCCGTTCCACAGCTCCACCCTGTGGTGTCCGTGGTAGAGTACCTCCGGCACATGACCGATCGGGAACTCATTCCATTTGCTCTCAGGTCTCTTTGTGTATCCGCCGTCCGCCTGCGCGAGTTTAAGGCAGAGGGTTCCGTAAATCCAGGACCTGACAGGACCGTCGTCCTCATTATTGCGCGCTCTCTCCTCGTCGAGACTGTCCTCCCGCAGCGAAGCTGCGCTCTCGAAGGCAGATGTCTTTCTCTGTCCGGGATTGATCATCGCAAAAGCCGATGAGCGGAACGCGATCACATTGCCGAAATAGAAGGTCGACAGGAATGTGTCCGGCGCCCATTCCGATTTAAACCATGGATCCAGATGAACTCCGTCTTCCGCTACTCTGTCTTCATCTCCATAGAGGAGGTTGATCTCCGGATGCGCGGCAAAATAGTCCTTCACCAGCACCTCTGCGAATTCATCGGGCTCGCCGTCATCGTCACAGGCAATAATGATATCCGCTGCCTCGTGTTCCTCCGCGAGCAGATGATTCTTAAGATGAGAATAGCGCACTATTTCCGCCGTGAGTTTCTCCCCTTCTGTATGGTCGTCCCTTCTGATCTTCTCGGCAAGGGCCTCTTTGTGGGCAAGATACCAGTCGTTGTATGTTCTGATTGCCATGTGCAGCGCACTCCTCTCTTCACCGTATTTACGGCACTCTAAATAATCCAGCAGTCTTATACAAAATAACTTTAGCATTTTTTGCATATTAAAACAATGTTTTCGAAAAGAGGCGGTTGTACATCCTCTACACCGAAGACATTCATCCATCTGAAAGTATAGGATAGATTGACAACCAACCCCAAACTTCGTAATATTAATATTAGGTAGAAATGCCTAAAACAGGTTTATTTTTAGAGGATGATTTGGCAGATTTCCGCAAATTATTGTCAGTAATGAGTGGAGATTCTACAAAGATTCCGGCAACATGCAGTAACAGTGTGTACCCTCTGCGAAGGGAGACAGCAGGTGCACACAACCGCTTGCGATGGAGCGCCGCAGGCAGGACTGATCAGGCGCGCTCCGGAATGGAGAGAAACTATGTATCTGGATGATTACAAACGCTGGTCCGAATTTGACCTTCAGGATCCCGACCTGAATGCCGAACTTAATAGCATTGAAGGCGATGACGAAGCTATTAAAGATCGTTTCGCAATTGCGCTTGCGTTTGGTACCGCAGGACTGCGCGGAACCCTCGGAGCAGGCACAAACCGCATGAACATCTGGGTAGTCCGTCAGGCTACACAGGGCGTGGCCAGCTGGGTACTCACACAGGGCGGCACACAGACCGTTGCGATCAGCTATGACAGCCGTCTCAAGGGCTGGAATTTCGCACGTGACGCTGCAGGCGTTCTGGCTGCAAACGGCATCAATGTCCGCATCTATGACGAGCTCATGCCCGTTCCCGCGCTGAGTTTCGCTACCCGTTACTACAACTGCAACGCCGGTATCATGATCACAGCATCCCACAACCCGGCGAAGTATAATGGTTTCAAGGCATATGGCCCTGACGGATGCCAGATGACAGACGACGCGGCTGCAATCGTTTATGACGCGATCCAGAAGACAGACGTTCTGACAGGCGCCAAATACATGTCCTTCGCGGAAGGCGTTGAGAAGGGCCTTATCAAGTTCGTCGGCGACGACTGCAAGGAAGCTCTCTATGAAGCGATCGAAGCTCGTCAGGTACGTCCGGGTCTGTGCAAGACCGCAGGCCTCAAGCTGGTCTACTCTCCTCTGAACGGCACAGGCCTCGTTCCCGTTACCCGCGTCCTGAAGGATATGGGCATCACCGATATCACCATCGTCAAGGAGCAGGAGTATCCTAACGGCTACTTCACCACCTGCCCTTATCCGAACCCCGAGATCTTTGAGGCTCTCCGCAAGGGTCTTGAGCTGGCCAAGGAAGTCGGCGCAGACCTGATGCTCGCTACCGACCCCGACGCAGACCGTGTCGGTATCGCTATGAAGTGCCCGGACGGCTCCTATGAGCTGGTTTCCGGTAATGAGATGGGCGTCCTGCTTCTCGACTACATCTGCGCTGGCCGCATCGAGAAGGGCACAATGCCCAAGAACCCCGTTGCTGTTATGTCCATCGTCTCCACTCCTCTGGCGGCTAAGGTTGCTGAGCACTACGGCGTAGAGCTCCGTCAGACCCTGACCGGATTCAAGTGGATCGGCGATCAGATCGCGCAGCTCGAGGCAGCAGGCGAAGTCGACCGCTTCATCTTCGGTTTCGAAGAGAGCTACGGCTATCTGGCAGGCCCTTATGTACGCGACAAGGATGCTATCATCGGCTCCATGCTCATCTGCGAGATGGCTGCTTACTATCGCAGCATCGGCTCCAGCATCAAGCAGCGTCTGGAAGAGCTCTATGCTCAGTACGGCCGCTACCTCAACAAGATCGACACCGTCGAGTTCCCCGGCCTCTCCGGCATGGACAAGATGGCAGGCATCATGAAGGATCTCCGCGAGAACCCTCCGAAGGCATTTGGCAGCAAGGCTGTTGCAAGCGTAACAGACTATGCGAAGCCCGAGACCACAGGACTTCCGAAGGCTAACGTTCTGTCCTTCGTTCTCGAGGACGGCGCTAAGGTCATGGTCAGACCTTCCGGCACAGAGCCCAAGATCAAGGCTTACTACACCACCCTCGGCAAGGACCTCGACGCCGCACTGGCAGAGAAGGATGAGCTGTCCGCAGCTATTAAGCCTATCTTCAGCTGATCAGATTGGTTGAGAACAAATAGTTGAACCCACAGCATAAAGGGGCCGCACCATTTTGGTGCGGCCCCTGATTTTTGCCGGTTTTTTCATGCGATCTGCAAACAGATCCCCAGAATACACAGAAGGCTCCCGGCCAGACCCACCGCCTGGTCCGTCAGAACTGCGCCGTTGGCTCTTCCACTCACATACCCGATTCCGGCAAAGACTGCGCTGAGTCCGAATACACTCAGAAGAAATCCCTTCATCGGGAGCATGAGCAACCCGCAGGCGATTCCGAGGAACAGAGCCTGCAGACAAAGCCGCAGTGACAACAGGGCATCCGCCCTGATATCGACTCGCTCCATGCGGTGCTCGAAAAATGATTTCTTTCTGAATGCCTGCAGGAGCATCCGCAGTCCGACCGCTGCCATAAGCACACCGGCCAGTACATGGACCCAGTAGAGATTGTGCTCTGTGACCACCTCTCTCGTCAGGATCCATCTGCCGGCACCATAGCCGATGAATGCGGATCCGAGTTCCAAAACGCCCCACAGTGCTGACATCAGCAGTGTATATCTGTCCAGTTTTACCAGATTAGCTCCTCTCTGCGCCGCGACCCCATAGGTTCCCAGCGCCAGAGCGAGTGAAATTATAATTATGCTTCCCATATTCTTATTCCTGATACTGTGTTCCGGCAGTTCAGTCCTTCTTCTCAATACTGTCCGTCTTATAGATGAACTTCACCCTTGTCTTATCCGGATTTGCGGTTCCGCTGAAGGTCTTGTAGGACTTGGCGGCATCCTTAAGGGTGTCGATCCTGTTTTCGATAGACTTGACGTCTGTCTTGTAAAGGTTCGCGAGTTTCTGTACGCCTTCCTCGTTGAGCTTTATACAGCCGTCTTTGAGTTCCAGAGCGCCGGAGGAGATCTCCGACATACCGTCTGCGAGCTTCGCTGCGCCTTCGCTCAGCTGAGATGCACCGTCTGTGAGCTTTCCGCTGTTGTCGGTAAGAGTCTGTGTTCCTGAAGCCAGTTTGCTCATACCGTCATCCAGCTTAGAGGCGCCGGCTGCCAGGGCCGCCGCTCCGGAAGTAAGTTTATTGTTGTTCTCTACAAGCTGAGAAGTGCCGCTCTTTAACTGTGAGGCGCCGGCGGCCAGCGTTTTCGCTCCCGTATTCAGTTTTTTAGTTCCATCAATGATAGCCTGCATGCTTCCATTTAGAGTCATCGCGCCACTATAAAGGTCGTGTGCGCCTTCGTTGGCCTGATTAACGCCGGCGATATAGGCATCCAGTCCCAGTATCAGTCCGGGCTTGTCCTCTTCATCCTCTTCACTGACAGGTTGATGCACAAATCCCTCTACAAGAGCAGCCGCACCGCCATTGAGCTCTTTGTCGTTCTTTCCTTCCTCGCCGATTATCTGGTCAATGCCTGCCTGAAGCTGAGTTATACCGCCCCAAATTCCACTTCTTTCATTCTTCTCACCGATTCCTGCGTATACTGCATTCGCATATGTCTTCAAAGTATCGGATTTCGTCACGATCTCCCCAGCCGCAGTTTGAAGATTTTCCGCGTCAGTAGAGATATCGCTAAGTGCTTTTTCCAACTCTTCGAGGTCACTAAGTCCCTTTATAGCGGTACTGCTTGTATTGATTCCGTTACTGACAGTATCTGCGTCTGTTTTCAGTTCTTCAATTTTTTCTGAAACATTATCAGTGAGCGCAGACTGCAAATCCTGTGTTGCACTCACTGCATTGCCAATTCTGCCATTGGCGTCTTCCGCCATGACCCCCGCACCTGCTTTTGCGGCATTGGTTAATGCCTGCGCAATGTTTTCATTCTCATCAGCAACATCAATGCTTCTCTGTTCAGAATCATTCGCAGCATCCTGTGCTGCCTGTGCCGCCTTATCAGCTATTTCTCCTTTCTCTACATCAGTCAAGTCGTAACCGTCGAGGGACTCTAATACTTTTTCGCGGACTTCATCCTCAATATTGATATCAATATCAATATTGTCCGTATTTATACTGTAACCTGCTGTCGCTGCCGCCTCAGATCCTGCATTTTCAATATCATTATCATTAATCTCTTTTATCGCTGCTATATCCTCGTCAGCCGTATCATTCGCCGTGTCTATAGCTTCTTTTACGCTTTTAAGGTCGTCTGCAACTGTGCCTGCAGGTTCTTGAAGTTTTGAGATACTATCTCCTGCACTTTTGACATTTCCAAGCGCATTCTCCACATTTTGGGCCTTTGCTGCAATCGTACCTGCGTCCTCGGATAAGTCTCCTGCCTTTTTAGATACGTCTCCCGCGTAAGTTTCCAGGCCTGCGCTCACAAATTGAGCTGCTGCAGAGAGTTGGGTCAATCTGCCATCCTCCAGCATTTTGTCGATTCCGGCTTTCAGGGCATCTACGCCGGCAGTATATTTTTTAATTCTCTCCTGCAGCTGCGCTGCGCCATCGGAGAGATCTTTCACGCCCTTGTTAATGGACTGGGACTGATCAGCAAGTGTCTGTGTGCCGTCCTTTAATTTGCTGAGCCTGTCTGTGAGTGTGCTCAAACCGCCGCTGAAGGCCGTGAGACCGCTGCTGAGATCAGATGTGCCGCCGGTAAGCTCGGGAAGACCGTCTACTATCGTTCCAAGTCCCGCATCTGCCTGCGCGACGCCCTGTGTGTACGTTTTAAGTCCGCTCGTCAGCTCCGGCAGCTGCTCTACCAGCGTGTCTGTACCGTCCGCAAGCTGTCCCGCGCCGTCGTTGACCTGAGAGACACCATCCGTATACTCCTTAATACCGGAAGCCAGTTCTCCTGCGCCATCCGCGAGTTCCTTCGAGCCGTCAGTTGCCTCATTAATACCGTCGGAAAGCTTACCGGCGCCATCCGCCAGGTCAGCCCCGTCCTTCTCGAGGTCAGCGATCTTCTCGTCCATGTCCTTAAGCATGCTGTCGTGATCCTCTTCCAGCTCCTCATCGTCATCGAAGAGGCCCGAGAAGACCATCGTCATGCAAGTGCTCATCTTGAAGTCTGTCGCGTCCATCGTGATCTCTACGGAATCAGGGATCTCCAGGTCGCGGACTCTGTCTTTTGACTTCTGGCTGGCCTCTGTCTCATCCAGCAGGTGCTCCGCGTCGTCCTTGGCGCTCTGCAGGCTGTCTGAAAGGCCGGGGAATGCCATACCGACAACGACTGTGTTCTTGCCCTCGGAGATGACGGAGCCGTTGTCCACCTCGACATTCTTTACGTTGTCGTTAGAGAAGATGATGCCTGTCATCGTGGTGAAAGGTACGAAGACATCGCTGTATTTCTCGGAATTATCGTAGTCGATGTGTATTTTGACCTTGCCGCTCTTGCCGGCCAGATTCTCCGGGGAGATCTCCTTACCGTCAAGGTAGTATGTGATCTTCTGTGTGATCGGAGCTGCCTTGTCTGTTGTTCCCTGATAGTAAATGTCATTTCCGCCGGCGTTCCATGTCAAAATATCGCCGTTCTGCGTAAAGGGCTCATCCCCTTTGACATTCTCGATATTCTGCAGGATGGAGTTGTCGTAGAGCTTGTCCGCCCCATCCTTGTTCTTGAGCCAGTTGGAGACGGTCATGCTCTTCTGCTTGCCGTTTGCGTCTGTGAAGACATATACGGTCTCTTCCTTCTCAGCGCCTTCCGATACTGCGTCTGTGCCTTTCACAGCCGCTGCCATAGCTGCCGCAAGGTCGTCTTCCGTGATCGCGACTGCCTCTTCAGAACCCCAGAAAATGCTTCCGGAAACCGGAGCCGTCGCTGCAAAGGCCGGCATGGTCATATTTGCTGTCATTGCCGCTGCAATAAGCAGGGCCAGAACCTGTTTTCTCTTCATGATCCTTATATCTCCTTTACTCACATGGAATGGGACAGCGCGCCGTCCTGATTCCCCAACTCATTTCCTTTATTTATGAACCCGCGGCTGGTCCTTATAATGACCGGATCAAACAGCAGCAGGATCGCGGGAAGCGCGAATACTACGGTGACCATACTGATCAGAGCGCCCCGCGCCATCAGCATGCAGAGGGAGGAAATTACGGAGATTCCCGAATACATTCCAACTCCGAAAGTCGCCGCGAAGAATGACATCGCGCTGACGAATATACTCTGTATAGATGTCTTATGGGCGATCAGAACCGCCTCTTGTTTGCTCTTTCCGTTTCTTCTTTCAACCTGGTACCTGCTCGTCAGCAGGATCGCGTAGTCAACGGTGGATCCCAGCTGGATCGTTCCGATGACGATCGATGCGATGAAAGGAAGCGACGTGCCTGTATAGTACGCAAGTCCCATGTTGATGAAGATCGCGCACTCGATGACCAGAACCAGCAGGACCGGAAGACTCAGCGACGTAAAGACAAACATGATGATCGCCGCTATGATGCCGATGGAGGTCCAGTTGACGACATTGAAGTCGTGGTTGGAGATCGTGATCAGGTCCTTGGTACAGGGCGCGTCTCCGATCAGCATTGCCTTACTGTCGTAACGGTGTATGATCTCGTTGATCTCATCGATCTGCTGATTCATCTCATCTGTTGCCGTTACGTATTCGCTTGCCACCAGCATCAGCTGATAGCCGCCGCCGTACAGCACATCTCTTGCTTCCTGAGGAAGCATTTCCCTGGGGATGTCCTCTCCCATGAAGCTGTCCACTGAGATCACACTACTGACGCCTTCCACATCTTTGATCTCTTTGGACATGGCGTCTCCGGACTTTATATCCAAATTCTCATCCGCCAGGATCATCAGCGTGTTGTTCATGCTGAAGGTATCTTCCATCTTCTGATTGGCCACCATAGAGGGGAGATTTTTGGGCAGCGTCTGGATAATGTCGTAATAGATGTCGTAGTGTGTATATCCGTAGATCGCGGGGATCCAGGCCAGAAGAAAGACCAGGAACACGACCTTGCTATGTTTTTGCACGAAATCTGCGATCTTTGAAAACGTAGGAAGCAGAGGTCTGTGCCTTGTCTTCTCGATAGGCTTTTCAAAAAGCAGGATCAGGGAAGGAAGTATCGTCACGCAGCAGATCACGCCCAGGGCTACACCCTTCATCATGACCAGGCCGACATCCAGGCCGAAGCGGAATCTCATAAAGCACAGCGCCGCGAAACCGGCTATAGTCGTGATCGAAGATCCCACTACGGACTTTAGCGTCTCATTGATCGCCACAGCCATTGCTTCCTTGGAATCATCGTAGCTCTGCTCGTTTTCCTTGAAGCTGTGCCACAAAAAGATCGAGTAATCCATTGTAACGCCGAGCTGCAGTACTGCCGCGAGCGCCTTTGTAATATATGATACTTCACCAAAGAAGTAATTGGAACCGAGATTATAAATGATCGCAATACCGATCGAAAGAAGGAAGAACACCGGTGCCAGGAAAGTATCCATGCTCAGTGCAAGGATCACAGACGACAGCAGGACTGCCAGCGCCACGTAGATCGGCTCCTCCGCCTCTGCAAGGTCCTTAGTGTCAGTGATGACCGCCGACATTCCCTGCAGATAGCAGCCGCTGTCCAGCACTTTCCGGATATCCGTCACCGCGGCCATTGTCTCATCCGAAGAGGTGGAAGAATCATAAGTTATGGCCAGCATCGTCGCGTTCCCTTTTATGAATGCGTCCCTGATTCTCTCCGGAAGCATCTCCTTCGGGATCGTGATGTCCGCGAAACTGTCGTACCAGAGCACTTTTTTGACATGATCGACTTTGCGGATCTCGTCTTCCATCGCCACGATCTCCTTGTCGTTCTTGTCCTCCACGATCAGCATCGTGATGGCGCCCGTTCCGAACTCATTCATCAGGATGTCCTGACCCTTGATGGTCTCAATGCTGTCCGGCAGATAGGTCAAAATATCGTAATTGACCCTCGTATGCGTGTAACCCCACACGGCCGGGACCAGCAGTACAAAGGCGAGGATCAGGATCAGATGCCTTGCTTTTACCACTGCATTGCCAAAACTCTTCATAACGTATACTCACTCCTCACATTTCTCTATCTTTTGCCGCCCCGCAGAGCGGAAAACCGGCAGATATCATATCTCTGCCACGAAAAAGAGTATAAAAAAAAGAGATTGAACATAAAATATTCAATCCCTTCCTGCTGTTAACTTCTCCTATACAAACCGGCCGGTTTGTATAGATTCCGATAGACAGACCGGCGCATTTGTATCAGCGGCAAACTGTCAGAGTTCATCCAGCGTATCCCAAAGCGAATGCGACATGATGTACTCGTATATATCGGCCACTTCCTCCGGCGCGACTGCCATTCCCGACCGGATCCACTCCATCACCACGTAGTTCATAGATCTCGCATAGTATCTTGCCATTGTCTCTACTGTAAGCCACGGAAATTTCGAGTGCGGCTTTCCGCTTCTTCTCTCGCTGAACAGCTCCAGCAAGAGCTCATAGATGCAGTTCTCGGTGATCTCCTCAAAAGAGTTCTGTCCCTCTATCTTATAAGCTTTCTGATAAAAAGCGCTGTCCTTTCTGAGGTTTGAAAAGATCAGGATCAGAGCTTCCCTGTACATACTGTTCCTTAAAAGGATCCTGACAGGCTCAAGGATCTCCCTGCGCACTATATAGCCCAGAAGATCATATTTGTCCTGAAAATGATTATAGAAAGTGACTCTGATCACCCCTGCGCCGTCTGTAATCTGTTTAATTGTAATCTTCTCAAAAGGCGTCCTGACCGCAAGGCTCTTCAGGCTTTCCGCCAGGGCCAGTTCGACATCCTTCTTCTCTTCCGTCACGCTTTTCTCCTTACCGGTCAGTTGAGCCGGCTCAAAAACCAATCTTTCTTCCACAGAATTATTACTATCACGAGACACTGGAACACCACTGTCAAAACAGTGTACAGCCACTGCCCGTTGATGATAAACTGACCTGCCATACAGGCAAGCAGGATCTGCAGCCAGCTTCCCATGGCCACAGCGCCCACATATTCCTTTGCCGTAATCTCGGTCCTCGCCGCAAGATAAGGAATGATGCCGTTGGGAATCGCCGGCACCATACAGGCGATCACCACCATAAACTGCGGCTTGGTCCCGTTGAGCTTCTCCATCAGCCACTGACTCGTGGGACTCATTGAGACATCCCTGATCCTGTCGCTTCCCATTCTCCTGGCAAATACGAAAACGCAAAGATTAGACAGAACAAACCCAAAATAGCACATAAGAAAGCCCTCGAGCCATCCGTAAATCAGGCCCGCTGCTACCTGGATCGCCATTCCCGGCATTACAATACTTGCCACCTGAATCGCCTGCAGCAATATAACTGCGATCACCCCTCTGATCCCTGTCTCCTGAGCGAGGTAATCCGCGATCTTCTGGCTGTCGCCCTCCTTCAGCAGAGGGATCAGCCCCGGGATCTTGTTTCCGAAGGCAAACCAGATCAGTATAGCAACAACTATTATAACCAGAATGGGAACCAGCTTCTTTCTAAGCTTATACCAAAAGCTGTTTTCCCTTATATCCATCTATTAATTCTCTATTTATACCGGATACCCCGGTCCCGAATTCGCATACAATGCATCTTCGCGGTTTTACATAAACTTTACTTGAGGTTAAGCCTTACTATACACTATCCGGCACTTTTTCTCAAGTTCAGCCGGAATCCGGCTTTGTCTAAGTAATAGCAGAATACCCCCGCCTCTTAGCAATAAGCACACTCGGGGAGCAGTTCACTTCAGTGCGTTGTACAGAAGCACGAACAGATACAATACCGGCTGATGCAATAGATAGATGACCAGTGAATTTCTGCCCATAAAAGCTAACGGCCTGATCTCCTTTCTCAGAATCGGAGCATCCAGGACTCCCGCTGCCTTAAGAATCCAGTGCAGCTCATATCCGCAAAGATATAAAAAGTTCCAGGGAAGTAAAGAAAAATAGTCCGTCGAATAAAAGTCGGCCGGCGGAAATCCCAAATACGCAGTCGCAAGATTGGCATACAGCGCTTCCGGAATTCGAATCGTCAGTTTCGGGATCGCGGGCACGATCCTGTGCAGCATTCCGGTGCCGATCTCCCCGTAGTTGACATCTTTGAATAAGATAAAAAGTATGGCAAAGACAATGAAAAGGATAGCTGCTTTGCCATTTCCATCAAGCAGCTTTCTCAGGGGGACCATCAGCAGCATACAGGATCCGATCAAGGTCAGTACTCCAAAAACCACCCTGTCCTCCGGCAGCAAAATACATGTAACAGCCATCACAAGAGCTCCCGCCCCGAAGACTTCCAGTCCCCGCCTCAGAAGCTTGGACGAGAAAGGAATGCAGAAACCGGACAGCATAATAAAAGTCCAGCAGATGCTCTGCTGCCATATATACGCCGCGCGGCTGCCGTACCATGGCCAGTTCGCCCCCAACAAATATACCGCGTCCCAGCATGCGTGAAATAAGATCATACTGATCAGTGTCAATCCTCTGAGACTGTCTAACAGCGCAAGGCGCCCGCTCGCTTTCTTCTTCATCGTCTATCTCCCCGAACCGGCCTCTACCGGTACTAACCATTGGAAATTATAAATCAATCCCTGTCTCATCGACAAGTAATACTGGAAATCGACCGCGCATTTCGCTAGACTATTGTAAGAATATCAACAGATTTTTGTTCCTATACCGGAGGTATATACATGGAAATAGAAAGAAAATGGATGCTTAAAGGATGGCCACCCGAAGAACTCGGTCTGCCTCTTCTCTACGAACAGAGCATGCGGCAGGGCTACATCAGTGTGCGCCCTACTGTCCGCATCCGCGAAGAAGCAATGACCGGCGGCAACACCGAATATGTACTCTGCATCAAGTCCGGTGCAGGCCTTGTCCGCAAAGAGATCGAGATGGATATCACAAAAGACAAGTTCCTGGAACTGGAGGACCTCATCGGCCTTCCGTTGATTCCCAAAGTGCGCCGCACTTATGCCCTCCCCGATGGCCTCAAGCTCGAAGTCAATCACGTCGACGAGGGGCTTCCCACAGAGTTCTGGTACGCTGAGATTGAGTACCCCACGGCAGAGATTGCACGCGGATGGAATGCAGAGAATATTTCTCCTATCCTTGCCGAATATCTCAACGATGACGTCACAGAAGAGCCCGGACAGACCATGGGAGCCTACTGGATCATTACAAGACTCCATCAGCAGTAACAAAAAGGAGATACAGCCATCGGCCGTATCTCCTTTCAAATTGCCTTTTTAGTGCAGGAATTCATTCATCCCGATCATTGTGATCTCCCCGTTTTCATTAAGAAGATCCACTTCGCCCTGCTGTCCCCAGGAATAGAGTTCCAAAGCGTCTCCGGAATCCAGGCAGAACAGCACCGAGTCGATAAACTCCTTATGCTTTTTAAACTCATCAGCGTAGTCCCTGGCAACTTCCGGGAAGTCCTCCGTGACCTGGACCTCTGTGAAGACGATGGAAGTGCCCAGTGCCCTGGCGAAGAGCCTATCCAGAGTATTGAACGTGACTTCCTCACTGATTGCCTCCAGAGAAATGCTGTTGACAGAAAGCCTGAACACTGACTGATCCTGCATATACATTTCCAGTCGTGTTCCGTCTGTAAACAATACGATCATGGGACTTGAAAGCGCGGCAAAGACCGGGATCATCACTTCTTCCTCGGTCTGGTCCCACTCTGGGAGCTTGACCGACGAATAGTCCAAAAGGCGGAAACCATGGATCACCTTGTTCTCCAGTTCCATATGGACCAAAGCGTGGCGGAGTTCTTCCGCTCCGATATAGACCGGCGCATTCCAGTCTTCCAGCGTAAACCTGCTCTTATTCTCCATCCCTGAGCTCCCCCTTTCACCGTTTCCGGCCATGTTCCCTGCTCATGTCTTCGATGACAGATTATCTGTACCTTGCCGCTCTCTTTATGTTCTCCATATTGTCAAAAGCTTTCGGGATCTCCAGTTCCCCGCTTTGGTGTCCGGTAGCCTTCTCCAATACGTTTCCATATATGATATATTTTCTCTTTGTCTCCTCGACCTTCTTGATCTGTGTCGCTACATAGACATTTTCTGCCTTGCTGCTGATAGTCTGGTCTGAGATCTTGTGATACTCCACCGACTTTCTCCCGGCCATGACGTAGCAGTTCTTGAGTGATCTTGTCTTCCACGAACGAAGCATCCAGACTGTCGGAAACACAAAAATCCCGGGTACAATATACAGTATGATTACAGCCATAAACAGGATCTTGACAAAATCCGGAAGATTTGCAAATCCGGTAAACATCCCCGAGTTGATCGTCATCATCAGAGCTACTCCCAGGATCAGTGCCGGCATGGACGCCCTGCTGAGGATCGTATAGATCCTGCCGGCTCCGGATTCAAACACTTCGTAATTGTAAGACAGTTTTTCCATATAGCTTCCTCCCTTGCTTGCGGAGGACAGCTCGGCAGGCCTCCGATGTTCCGATTATAGCACGACAATACGTTACAATGCCACAGTTTCCGCTTTACATGCCTTTTACACTAAAAAGAAAGAGGGCCTGCATAGGCTGCAGACCCTCTCTGTTTTTGTTATTCTTGGCCTTTTTGACAAGGCCGCTGCGCCGCGTTACGCGCTCTCGCAGTTCTTCGTAACGATTACATCCACACCTGTGCCGCAGACGTCTTTGATGACGACATCGCCGATCTTCAGAGGTGCCTGGGCGCGGACTTTGTTGATCTCATCCATGCACTGGAAGATCTTGTCCTTCGGAATGTTTGCATTCGTCTTGACGCTCGTCCTCTCCTTGGCGCCGCCGACGACCACGACTGTGGAAGTGACTGTGCGCTCAGGATGTGTGACTTCCTGGCGGGCATACTTGTCACCGATCGCGCAGGTATTGCCCTTTACGCTGAAGACTTCCTCGCCTTCGAACTCAACAGTGATCTGGCAGCCCATGGGGCAGCCGATACATGTAAGATTTCTCTTTTCCATATTCTGCCTCCCTTTATTACTCTGCTTCGATCTTGATCGTGATGGTCTTAAGGTCAGGCTTTTCAGCGATCTTCTTCTTCTGCAGGATGACCTGCTCCATCTCGCCGGGAGCCATGATCCTCTTCTTCTTGTGCATCACGCGCTCGTCGTCAAAATATACACTCACATAGGAATCTTTGAACACAGCGCCGACACGGAAACGAACGGTGAGCAGATCATCCATTCTCTCAGGATTGATCGTGCAGGGAACCGTGTAGCGGGCGCCATCGGTAGCCTTAAGCTGGATGATCTTGCCGCCTTCCTGGTCCTTGCATCCGTTCTGTACATATTTTGCCGCGTTCTCACCTGCGCGGGTAGCTTCCTCGGAAACATAGTCCACCAGGTCGTGCACGTGCAGGACGTTGCCGCATGCGAACACGCCGGGGATGCTGGTCTCAAGGATCTCATTGACTACAGGGCCGTTGGTAACAGGGTTGATAGAAACGCCCGCGTTTCTGGACAGCTCGTTCTCAGGAATCAGTCCTGTGGAGAGCAGCAGTGTGTCGCAGGTGTGTCGCAGGTATATCTCTCTTCTGTTCCGGGGATCGGCTTCATGTCGGGGCCGACCTCAGCGATGGTAACAGCGCTCACGCGCTCCTTGCCCTCGATATCCACGACTGTGTGGGAGAGCTTGAGCGGGATGCCGTAGTCGTCCAGACACTGGACGATGTTTCTCTTGAGGCCGCCGGAGAAAGGCATCAGCTCTGCGACTACCTTTACGATCGCGCCTTCAAAGGTCATACGTCTTGCCATGATCAGTCCGATATCACCGGAACCGAGGATGACAACTTCACGGCCGGGCATATAGCCTTCCATGTTGACCAGTCTCTGCGCGGTACCCGCACTGTAAATGCCTGCGGGACGGTATCCGGGGATGTTCAGGGCGCCTCTGGGCCTCTCTCTGCATCCCATGGCCAGGATCACGGCGCCTGCCTTGATCTGGAACATGCCGTCTGTGCGGTTCATAGCTGTGACTGTCTTGTCTTCAGCGATATCCATGACCATGGTGTCGAGCTTGTACTCGATGCCCAGGTCATAGACCTGCTGAATGAAGCGGTATGCATACTCGGGACCTGTCAGCTCTTCTTTAAATGTGTGAAGGCCGAATCCATTGTGGATGCACTGGTTCAAAATACCGCCGAGCTCTTTGTCACGCTCAATGATCAGAATACTGTCTGTTCCTGCCTTCTTGGCAGCTACAGCGGCAGCGAGACCTGCGGGGCCGCCGCCGACGATTACGATATCATAAGATGTCATGCTTCTACCCCCTTTGTTCTCTCGATCACAAGCTTGGAGTCTCCGCCGCTCTTGGTGATCTCAGTTAAAGGAAGACCAAGTTCACGATTGATGATCTCCATGGTACGAGGTGAGCAGAAACCAGCCTGGCAGCGTCCCATACCTGCTCTGGTCCTGCGCTTCACGCCGTCGAGGGAACGTGCGCCGAGGGGCCTGTGGATCGCGTCGATGATCTCACCTTCCGTGACGGATTCGCAGCGGCAGATGATACGGCCGTATGCGGGATTCTTCTTAATAAGTTCGTTTCTCTCTTCGATGGAGAGGTCTGCGGGATTGAGGATGCCCTTGCGGGTTCCTACCCAGTCTTCCTTCTCCTCTGCGCCAAGTTTCTCTTTCATCATCTGGCCGATGTACTCGCCGATAGCAGGGCTGGATGTAAGTCCGGGAGACTCAATACCTGCGCAGTCGATGAAGTGAGGAGCATCCTCTACTTCGCCCAGGATGAACTCGTGGTGATCCTCGTGGGCACGAAGGCCTGCAAAGGATGTGATGACCTGGCGGATAGGAAGGTTGCGGACATGGTCGCCGGCCTTGGCGATCAGATCAGCGATGCCTGCTGCTGTTGTGTTGTTGCCTTCCTTGTTCTCAATGTCCACAGCGGTAGGGCCTACGATCAGGTTGCCGTGAATTGTAGGGGAAACAAGGACGCCCTTGCCGAGCTTTGTAGGCTGCGGGAAGATGGTGTGGGACACGTGATTTCCTACAGTCTTGTCAAGCAGGCAATAGTCACCGCGTCTGGGTGTGATATGGATCTTCTTCTCAGAGACCATATTGTGGAAATAGTCTGCATAGACGCCTGCTGCGTTGATGACGTAGCGGGTCTTGTACTCGCCGTTGTTGGTCCTGATCTTCCAGATCGGCTGGCCGCACTTCTTGCATGTGTCGGGTGTGAGCTTCTCAACCTTTGTGTTGAAGAAGAATTCAACGCCGTTCACGTTGGCGTTCTCCGCCATCGCGATATTGAGCATGAAGGGACAGATGATGCCGCTCGTAGGAGCATAGAGAGCAGCGACAACCTTATCGGAAAGGTTGGGCTCGATCTCAAGACATTCTTCTCTGTTCAGGATCTTCAGTTCCTTTACGCCGTTTGCGATTCCTCGGTTGTAGAGGTCCTTGAGGCCGTCTTTCTCGGACTCGTGGATGCATACGACCATTGCGCCGTTTCTCTTGAACGGGATATCGAGATCTTTGGCCAGATCTCCCATCATTTCATTGCCGCGGACATTAAAGCGTGCCATCAGAGAGCCTTCCGCCGCATCGAATCCTGCATGAACGATCGCGCTGTTTGCCTTGGAAGTACCGCAGCAGACATCTTCTTCTTTCTCCAGTACACAGACATTGAGTTTATAGCGGGACAGTTCTCTTGCAACTGCGGATCCAGTGACGCCGGCTCCGATGATAATTACATCGTATAACACGGACTCATCTCCTTTCCATTTGAGCACAAAGAGAGGGCGGTAGGTTTCCACCGCCCTCCCCTCAAGCTAATCTACATTATCAAGTATCAGTTTATTCAATTGTCTTTCACTTCTGAATTAGTGAAGAGCCATGTAGAGCAGGGATGCTACGACAGAGCCGCAGATCGGAGCTACTACAGGGATCCAGCCATATGCCCAGTCAGGATCTTTCTTGCCGAAGTTAGGAGCAAGAACCTGATATGCGAAACGAGGAGCAGCATCTCTTGCTGCGTTCATTGCATAACCTGTAAGTCCGCCGAAGGAAGCGCCGCATGCTACGATGACGCCGTAAACGAGAACCCATGAAACTCCGGAAGCACCAGCCTCACCGGGAATGGAAGCAAGTGTGAATACCAGAACGAAGGTTGCTACGAACTCGGACAGGAAGTTCAGAACTGTATTGCGGATGGAAGGTCCTGTGCAGAAGCAGCCGCGGACACAAGCATCATCAGCTGTCTCTTTAATGTGATCGCCATAGAGAACCATCAGGATCGCTGCGCCTACAAAGCCGCCGAGCATCTGAGCTACGATATATCCGGGAACCTGGCCCCAGCTCATGCCGCCGCGCATAGCAGCGCCGATGGTAACTGCGGGATTGAAGTGTGCGCCGGACATTGATCCGAATGAAAATGCGGGAACCATGACTGCCATGCCCCATCCGATGAGGATGTGGACAGCGCCGCCGCCCTTAAATCCGGATTTCTCAAGGCTGACGTTACAGCAAACGCCATCACCAAGGAGAACGAGCATAGCTGTTCCGATAAATTCTGCGATATAAGCTGACATAATTTTACCCCTTTCTTGAAAACATAACGCATCTTTGATATTTCACAGTCTTGCGACTGAAACCGGTTCTGCGGGCCTTCACCCCTGGCCCGCAGACCGGAAATATCCTATACCTTATTCAGTTTACAGTTAATGATCCCTCTTTAAACTCAGTCTTTTGCCCAGCCGAGAGTCTTGCTGACAGCTTTCTTCCACTGTTTGATCTCTGCTGCTCTTGTAGCTTCATCCATCTGAGGCTCGAATTCTTTGTCAAGCGCCCAGTTCTTGATAACGTCTTCCTTGCTGCTCCAGAAGCCAACTGCAAGGCCTGCCAGATAGGAAGCGCCCATAGCGGTTGTCTCAACGCACTGAGGTCTCTGAACCTTGGCGCCAATGATGTCGGACTGGAACTGCATCAGGAAGTTGTTCTTGCAGGCACCGCCGTCAACCTTCAGAGCGCTCAGCTTAACGCCGGAGCCCTCTTCCATAGCTGCCAGAACATCGCTGGTCTGGAATGCCAGGGACTCAAGAGTTGCACGGATCAGGTGATACTTGTTGACACCACGGGTCAGGCCTACGATTGCTCCACGAGCATAGGGATCCCAATAAGGAGCGCCCAGGCCGGTGAATGCAGGAACGACATAGCAGCCGTTGGTGTTATCAACTCTGGTTGCGAAGTACTCAGAATCCGGAGACTGATCAACGATCTTCAGCTCGTCGCGCAGCCACTGGATAGCAGCGCCTGCTACGAATACGGAGCCCTCAAGAGCGTACTCAACCTTGCCGTCAAGACCCCATGCGATGGTGGTCAAAAGGCCGTTGTTGGGATACAGAGGCTTCTCACCGATGTTCATCAGCATGAAGCAGCCGGTACCATAGGTGTTCTTGGCTTCGCCGGGTGTGTAGCATGTCTGGCCGAACAGAGCTGCCTGCTGGTCGCCTGCTACGCCGCGGATCGGGATAGGGCCGCCGAAGAA
>CADBIU010000037.1 GCA_902794825.1 uncultured Lachnospiraceae bacterium | reverse complement strand
ATTTGCCATAATGCGCAGATCCGCGTCGCTATGTGCGGGATAGGCCTTGCGGTTCTGTTTGCGATCGCAGCCTTTGTAAAAAGCAAAGCGATCAAACTGGTTTGCGATACCGCGGCACTTGTGCTTTCTGTGGTCACATTTATGACGCCGGGAGTACTTGTGCAAATTTGCCATCTGAGCAACATGCACTGTCAGGTCAGGCTTAAACCGTTTACCAGAGGAGCCGCGCTCTTTATCGCATTACTTGCCGTGTGGGATATTCTCCGGATCATTAAGGAGAAGAGAGAGAAAGGACCGGGCGAGGAAGAATAGGAATATGTAAAAACAGCGCAGAGATGCGCGCTTAATATCAAAAAGAATCATAGTTTTGGCAGAGCACACGTTTTGCCAAAACTATTTTTTATTCCGCTTTAACGTGTTAAAATGGCGGACAGAAATAGTATAATCAGATTAATGCGGCCTCGAAGGCCGTTAATAGAAAAGGAGAAGTGCGCATGTTTCGAAAAATGCTTCGCTTTAAACAACAGATTTCTCAGGAGGAATGTATTGAGATCCTGAAAGAAGAGCCGCGAGGAGTGTTGTCCGTACTCGGAGATGACGATTATCCCTATGGCATGCCGATCAATCACTTTTATTGTGAAGAAGATGGCAAACTATATTTTCACACCGGGATGAAGGGACACAGTATGACAGCGGATACCGCAGGGAAGGCGAGTGGGCGCTGAACATCCGCAGCGTGATCGTGTTCGGGCGCGTTGAGATCATAGAGGACCGGGACAAAATATATGAGATCGCGAGGAAGCTCAGCTATAAATTTCCTTGCGATGAGGAGTACATAGAAAAGGAGATCCGGAGTGCCGGCCCCAGGACATTTATGTTCGCGCTGGTGCCGGAATATATGACCGGAAAACTGGTGAATGAAGCCTGAACAGGGATATAAACGGGATGAGAAAGGTTTTCTTGCGCTTTTCGTAATGGAACCCGGCCATATCCGTTGTTTAGAGCAGAGGCGCACTTTGTTTTACGGTTTTCTGCGTGTATAATAGCAGAGTGACCCTCTGGCGGCAGACGCAAGAGGGAAAAGTGCGTTACAAAGATGAGGACGGAATGAAAAACAGATATATACAGACAGCCATTGTTCTGGCCGCAGCAGCGGGACTTCTGATCCTGCTGTTCTTTGCCGTAAAGACAAAGAAGCTTCAGATCAACAGATGGATCGTCTCTGACAGAGACGTCATAGGCGCGGATATATCCGAGTATCAGGCGGACGTAGATATGTCAGCGCTGATGGAGCAGGGTATCGATTTTATATATATAAAGGCTACAGAAGGCAGCGGGCATGTCGACAGCAGGTTTGACGATAACTGGGAAAACGCGCAGGAATGCGGGCTTCCCGCGGGAGCCTATCACTTTTTCTCTTTTGACAGTTCGGGGGAGATGCAGGCGGACAACTACATTCAGGCGGTGGGCAGCCTGGAGGGAAAACTGATCCCTGCGGTCGATGTTGAGTATTACGGTGACAAAAAAGAGAATCCCCCAAAAAGGGAGGACGTGGTACGGGAACTCAGAGCTTTTTTGGATGCGCTTGAGAAGGAATATCATGTAAGACCGCTGATCTATTGTTCAGGGGATGTATATGAGAAATACATCCTGAAGGATTTTCACGAGTATCCCAGATGGGTGAGGAGCATTTACTACCCGGTCACCTTCGAAGCGGGAGGGAACTGGGTTGTCTGGCAGTACTGCGATACGGCGGAACTTGAGGGGTATGTTGGCGGCGAACGCTGCATTGACCTCAATGTATTGAACAGAGGACGGAGTCTTGATGACCTGAAGGCCATACGACAGTAGAGAAAAAAGCATTAGGAGGACCGGGAAAATGGTTTACGACAATATTCTCGAGGCAATCGGGAATACACCTGTGATCAGACTTAACAGAATGCCTGAGGAGGGCAGCGCGCAAGTGCTGGTTAAGATGGAGGCCCTGAACGTGGGCGGTTCCATTAAGACAAGGACAGCGATGAATATGATCGAGCAGGCGGAAAAAGACGGCCTGATCGGAAAGGACACGATCATCGTAGAGCCGACAAGCGGCAATCAGGGCATTGGCCTGGCTCTTGTAGGCGCAGTAAAAGGATACAAGACGATCATTATCATGCCGGACTCCGTCAGCGAGGAGCGGAGGAAACTGGTGCGGCAGTACGGGGCGGAAGTGGTCCTGATCCATGACGCGGGCGATATCGGCGCCTGCATCGACGAGTGTCTTAAGACAGCTCTGCGGATGAGGGACGAGGATCCCAGGGTTTTCGTTCCGCAGCAGTTTGAAAACCCGAACAATACGATGACCCACAAAAAGTATACCGCGCTGGAAATCATGGCCCAGGTGGCGGGCCCGATCGACGGTTTCTGCTCCGGGATCGGCACAGGGGGAACGATCACCGGGATCGGAGAGGTGCTCAGGGCGCAGTATCCCGATATCGAGATCTGGGCAGTTGAGCCCGAGAATGCTGCGATCCTTGCGGGAGGCAACGTGGGAACGCATATGCAGATGGGGATCGGTGACGGGATCATTCCTGATATCCTCAACACGGAGATCTATGACAGTATTTATATAGTGACGGACGAGGAGGCGCTTGAGACCTCAAAACGCCTTGCGAAGGAAGAGGGCCTCATGGTCGGGATCTCTGCGGGAACCAACGTCGCGGCAGCCCTCAAACTGGCGAAGAAGCTGGGAGAAGGAAAGACTGTGGTCACGGTTCTGCCGGATACCGCAGAGCGCTACTTTTCTACGCCTCTGTTTGCTGAATAAGCATAATTGAGGGAATCTATGATATACTTGTGACGGAATATCATTAATAGTATTCTCAGATTTTGTCGTGAACTGAAAGAGAAATCCTTTCCTTAATAAATGTGTTGACAGGGAGGTAAGAGAAATGGCAGAAATGGCAGACAACAGACCGCGCGGCAGGAAAAGAAATGTGACCGAAGGGGGCTCCGGCGTTAACCTTCGCGGTGACGGGCTCGGAACAGGTCCCGTTGGATCGGGCACTTCCGGAAGGGGAAGTTCAGGCTCCGGCTCCGGACAGAGAAACGGCAGGGGGATGGGCGGACTTCCGCTGATCGTCCTGATCATCATTGCGCTGCTGGGCGGCGGTTCTCTCGGAGGACTGTTTGGAGGAGGCGGCAGCAGCGGCAGTTATTCCTCCACAGGAAATAACTGGAATGTCGATGATAACTATACCTCCAGTTCCGGGGACAGCAATTTCAATTTCTATAACAGTTCCTACAGCGGCAACGGATCTCTCTCCACCGGCTGGTCCGATGAGAACGCGTCCCAGACTGCGCTTGATACGGAAGTGGCGTCCGGATCGAGAGAGAAATTCACGAAGATCAAGGGCGGCGGAAACGACACTGTGACTATCATGGTCTATCTGTGCGGCACGGATCTGGAATCCAGAAGCGGTATGGGAACCTCGGACCTGCAGGAGATGATAGCCGCTAATCTTGGGAAGAAGGTCAATCTGCTTGTTTACACCGGCGGCTGCAGCAGCTGGCGCAATTCGGTCGTCAGCAGCAGAGTGAATCAGGTCTATCAGGTTATGGAAGGCGGCGTGAAGTGCCTTATTAAGGACGCGGGCACGGCTGCTATGACGAACCCGGACAACCTCGCGAGTTACATCCAGTGGTCCGCGAAGAACTTCCCTGCAGACCGGTACGAGCTGATCCTGTGGGATCACGGCGGCGGTTCTGTAAGCGGCTACGGCTACGACGAGAAGTACAGGAACAGCGGTTCCATGACGCTGTCCGGCATTCAGAGCGCTCTGGAAAAGGGCGGAGTCAAATTCGACTTTGTAGGATTCGACGCATGCCTCATGGCAACGACGGAAACCGCGCTGATGCTGAGCAATTACGCGGACTACATGGTTGCGTCCGAAGAGACGGAACCCGGAGTGGGCTGGTTCTACACAGACTGGCTTAATGCGCTCGGACAGAATACATCGATCCCCACTGTGCAGCTCGGTCAAAAGATCGTCGATTCCTTCGTGGAGACCTGCGGGGTAAAATGCCGCGGCCAGAAGACGACTCTCTCTCTGGTGGATCTTTCGGAACTGTCCAATACAGTGCCTTCACTTCTGGGCAGTTTCTCCAAAGCGATCAGCACGCAGATCTCTGACAAGAACTATCAGCAGATCGCTCAGGCGAGAAACCAGACCAGAGAGTTCGCGGCTAATACAAGGATCGACCAGGTCGACCTGGTGCACCTTGCTCTCAATACAGGACTCAAAGAAGGCCAGGCGCTCTCGAAAGCGATCCGCAGCGCGGTCAAGTACAACCGCACATCCGCAAATATGTCCAACGCGTACGGACTGTCCATTTACTTCCCTTACAGAAGCAGCGCGAAGTATGTGGACAGCATGTCCAAGACCTATAATGAGATCGGAATGGACGCCGACTACACGACCTGCATAAGGCAGTTCGCGAGCCTTCAGGTGAGCGGACAGGCGACCCAGGGCGGATCGGGAAGCCCGTATGACACGCTCTTCGGAGATTACGCCGGCAGTTTCAGCGGAATGGACAGCACCGGATCGAGCGATCTGATCGGCGCATTGCTTACAGGGTTTTTGGGCGGAGATTACAGTTCTGTGTCCGGCATGAGCTCCGCGGGCTCTTCGTTCCTCTCAGACAGGGCGCTTTCCGAAAAGGATACGCTTGAGTATCTGCAGAGCCATCACTTCGACGCGACCCAGCTCGCCTGGGTGACAGAGGACGGCAAGGAGAAGATCAAGCTCTCTCAGGAACAGTGGGGCATGGTCACAGACCTGGAACTCAACACTTTCTATGACACCGGAAAGGGGTATGCGGATCTCGGACTGGATAACGTGTATGAGTTCGATGAGGCGGGAAACCTCATCGCGGATGAAGGAAAGTACTGGATATCGATCAATGGTCAGCCTGTCGCCTATTATCATATGGATACGCTTGATGACGGGACCAATTACACGATCACAGGCAGAGTTCCCTGTATGCTGAACGGGCAGAGAAGCAACCTGATGCTCGTCTTTGACAACGAGCATGAGAAGGGATATGTGGCCGGCGCGTTTTCGGACTACAGCAAGGACGACGAGGTCGATGTCGTGGGTAAAGAGATCACGGAACTCGTTCCCGGAGATGTCATTGAACCGCTTTGCGACCTTTACGATTACAGCGGAAACTATAATGATACTTATTATATCGGCAATCCCCTTGAGATCACCGGTTCCGCCGCGGATCTCACGATCAGTGATACGGCCATTGGCAGCGGAACGGCACTCGTGACATACAGATTCACAGACATGTACGGAGCGAATCACTGGACACAGACTATTCAGAGATAAACCGTTTGAATAATATGGTCCGGAGAGCGGCAGCTCTTCGGACCTGTTTTAAAAGATATGAGCAAAAGAGTATATAAGAGAAAAACCGTGAAAATGCTCCATTGTCCTAATTGCGGAGCGCAATATGAGGCCGGGCTGCTGCATTGTCCGTATTGCAAATCAGTGGATGACTACCAGGACGAGACCGAGTACCTTGAGGATCTGGATGAACTGAAGGACAAACTCGAAGATCTGCCGGAAGACGTCATGCGGGAGCATAAAAAGAAAGAGACAGTCCAGGCCGCGCAGGACCTGAAACGGATCCTGATCGTGGTAGGCGCCGCGGCCGCGGCCCTTTTGATGTTTATCGGGTTTATAACCTTTTATGACAAGGTTATAGAGGGAAACAGCGACCGGAAGATGAAAGAACGGGCACAGGAAGAGTACCTGTGGAAACAGGAGAATTTCCCCAAACTGGACGAGTTTTACAAGAACAAGGACTACGAGGGACTCCTGGAATTTGCAGACAGCCAGGAAAATATCGGCCTTTATGATTGGGATCACTATGCGTTTCTTGACGGGCTCCGGATCCTGAAGTATATTCCGGACGATATTGCGATCCTGGAGGAATTGGAACAGCAGAACAAAAAGGACACGGACCACTATATGAATTCGCTTGCCAGCCTTTTGAGGGAAGAACTGGAGCTTCTGTATTTTGACCACAGACAGGTGCCGGCGGAGGACGCTGAGATCATCAGGGAGATGTCCGGAGAGTACCTGAGGGACCTGGAGACGAGATTCGCGCTGACTGACGAGGAACTGGCGGAGTTTGAGAGGAAAGCGGCGCGCGACATGGGGTCCTTCTACTTCCAGGAGTGCAAAGATTTTTTGAAGAATCGGTGAGGATAAGGCTATGAAATGTAAGTACTGCGGCGGAGACGTCACGCTGAATGATCACTTCTGCCCGAGCTGCGGAAGGCCTGTGGACCAGGCGCAGCGGCACCAGAAGGAAATGCGGGAATATGAGACAGAATTTGAGGAGACGAAGCAGCAGGCCATGAATGAACTCGCCGCAAACAGCGGCGGCGGAACGGCAGTGGGAATCCGGCTTTTCATTATCGCCGCGCTCGTAGTCCTTTTATTCTGGATGTTCATAAACCTGGACGGCTACAACATGAACCAAAAGAGGGAGAAGAAGGCCGCGAATAAAAACTATGAGGCCTATGTGGAACAGATCGAGCAGTACCTGGCTGACAGGGACTACACACAGCTGTCTGTGTTCGTGGACAAGCATGAGCTCGACATGAACGACAAGTATGATGATTTCCGCTGGATCTTTTACGGAGCGAGGGATTATAAGAATATATTCGAGGCGCTTCTGGAAACGGCTTACATCGGTAAGGATACGAGAAACCTGTACTATGCGGAACGTCTGAGCGACTATGTGAACCAGTTTTATGAGGACATCCTCTCCGATTCCTACACAAGGCTCTCGGAGGATCCGGGGAAAACGGAAGCGGTCTATAACGAGATGGAAGCAGATGTGGCAGTTCTGCTGCAGAAATACCTGCACCTCACCAAAGAAGAGACAGATTCCCTGAGGGGGCTGACCAAGAGCCGCAGAACGGTGTTGATAGAGCAGGCGCTGGACGAAAAGATAGTCAGTGTGACCGGGGTCGGCCTGGCCGAGATGAACAAAGTCGAGCTGCCGGAGGTTGAAGCTGCGCAGGAGGCGGATCAGTAATGGCAAGATATATAAGTAAAGCATCCAAAAAGCCCAAAAAGTCTAAGGTGATCATTTTTCTGAATATAGTGATCGGCATGCTCACCGCTTTTGTCATCTTCTTTCTGATCGGGTTTTTATCTTCGGGAGGAAACGATTATTACTCGCGTAAGTTCGGCGATTCGTTCACGTCTTCCAGTATTGAACGAGGACAGTATGCGCAGCTGATCAACGAATATAATAGCGATTACGGGGCGATCGGCAGTGTGAACAGCGGTTACGAGGACGCGGCAGCTGTGGCGGAATATGCCGCGGCAGCTTTCAGGTACAAGGCGTATCTGCAGAGCGGAGACAGTGAGAGAGCGGCGGTTCAGAAGCAGCGGATGGAAAAGGCCGCGGCGGAAGTGGGTATCTATGCGCCCGAACTGACCAAAATCGACAGCGCGCTGGATCGGTGATAAAGAACGTGAAGACAAGAGGTCTTTTGTTTGTCATTTGAGAAGGAATAGTCTACAATATAATCTGTATTTTGATTTTTTATTTAAGGAAAACGAACGAGGCGTAGGAATATGGATTTAAATGATTTATATGGCGCGGGCAGTGATATCATGGACGCGGTTAACGACGCCGTGAGCCGCAATGATTTCTCAGGCCTTAGTTCGTCCATAAGCAAAACAGTGAAGGAAGTCTCTGACACGATCCAGCGGGATGTCAGAGAGTATAATGAGAAGAACCGGCGGGAAGATATCCGAAGCAGACAGTACAGGAATACAGCGGGGCAGGGCGCCACAAATTACGGCCCCAACCCTTACAGAAGGTATCAGTCACAAAGCGCGGGATACGGCCAGCGCATGAGCAGCCAGGCCCAGCCCAGAAGGACGTATTCCTCCTGGAAGACGCCGTTTGTGCAGAAACTGGTAAGTAAGCAGAGCGGCCTCGGCAAGATGATCGGAGGTATCTGCGGACTGTTTATCAGTGTTCCGATGCTGCTGGGAAGTATATTTGACCTGGTGGCCTACGGGATCGTTGGCGGTTCGCTTTTCGGCTTTCTCGCGACAGCGATCATAACAGCAGCCTTTGCGTACATGTTCATCAAGGGAAAGAAAGACAATGATCTGGTAAAGCGCTATTATGAGTACGCGAAAGCGATCGGGAATGCGGAGTATATTGACATTTCCAAGCTCGCCCAGGCAACGGGAAGGACTAAGGAAGAGGTCCTGGCTGATATCAAAGAGCTGATGGATAAGAAGGTCTTTTCGAACGCGTGGCTCGACGAGCAGCAAACGACGCTTATGCTTACGGAAGAGATCTACAGGCAGTATCAGGAGATCCGCCAGCAGAGCGAGATCCTCCGGCAGCAGGCCGAGGCTGAAGAGGGGGCGGACGCCGATCTTCCCGCCAACGCGAGAAAGATCATCAAAGAGGGCAAGGAGTATATCAAAACGATCCACAACTTCAATGATGAGATCCCGGGCGTAGAGATGTCTGAGAAACTTTACCGCTTAGAGAGCACTGTGGACCGGATCATTGAACAGGTGAGACAGAACCCGGACTCCGCTTCTGAGCTGAGCAAACTGATAAGCTACTATCTGCCTACGACAGTGAAACTGCTCAAGGCGTATACAGAGCTGGATAAGCAGACAGTAAGCGGTGAAAATATAGTTAAGACCAAGAAAGAGATCGAGGACGCGCTGGATACGATAAATGACGCCTTTGAGAGGCTTTTGGACAGCCTGTTCGAGAACATGGCGTGGGATGTGTCCTCGGATATTTCGGTCATGCAGACCATGTTCGCGCAGGACGGTCTCACAGAGAGGGAGATGGCCGCTGAGAAAGGCCAAAGCGTCAGCGATATGGAGAAGCAGGTTTACGGGACGACCCTCACATGGGGAGACGAGACAGTCACAGGCAGCCAGGCTCAGGCCCAGACAATGCCTGAAGAGGACTGACCCTCGGGTATTTGGAATAAGAAATCGAAGAAACTGATTAATGATCAAATAGATACCTTGGTACAAAGGAGAAAGCAGGGATTATGGCAGACGAGAAGATGGATCTGACTTTTGGTCAGGATGGAGCGGCACAGTCTACAGGCGCGGCAGCACAGGCTGATCCTTTTGCGGAGTTTACGGAAAGCGCACCGAGTCTTACATTCGGTGAGGAGGCACAGGTTCAGACTGCCCCTAAAAAAGAAGAGGCGGTGCCTGATCCGGAAGAAAATATTCTTACACCGGAAGAACTTCGCATGGTAGAAGAGTTTTCCAAAAAGATCGATGTGACTGATTCGAAAGCTGTATTGACATATGGCGTAGGCACGCAGAAAAAGATGGCGGACTTCTCCGAAAAGACACTGGAGAGCGTCAAGACCAAGGATATCGGCGAAGTCGGCGATATGGTCTCGGGACTCGTCACACAGCTCAAGAGTTTTGACATCGACGAGGAGGAAAAAGGCCTTCTCGGCTTCTTCAAGAAGAAGGGAAATCAGGTAACGGAGCTTCGGACCAGATACGCGTCGGTAGAGAAGAACGTTGAGTCGATCGCGAATGAACTCGAAAAGCATCAGATGGTGCTGCTTAAGGATATCGAACTTCTGGACCGCATGTATGAGCTCAATCTCAATTACTATAAAGAACTCACCATGTATATTCTTGCCGGCAAGAAGAAGCTTAAGGAAGTCAGAGAGAATGAGCTCCCCGCACTTCAGAAGAAAGCTGAGGAGTCCGGTCTTCCAGAAGACGCTCAGGCGGCAAGAGATCTGGCGGAGCAGTGCGACCGCTTTGAGAAGAAGCTCTACGACCTGCAGCTTACGAGAACCGTCGCAATGCAGACAGGTCCTCAGATCCGCATGATCCAGGCCTCCGACCAGGTAATGGCAGAGAAGATCCAGTCCACTATCGTCAATACGATTCCCCTTTGGAAGAACCAGATGGTCATCGCGATCGGTATCGAGCACGCTTCGAAGGCGGCTAAGGCCGAGAGAGAGGTCAACGAGATGACCAACGCCCTGCTCAGAAAGAACGCCGAGAAGCTCAAACAGGCGACTGTCGAGAGCGCGAAGGAAGCGGAGAGAGGCGTTGTGGACATCGAGACACTCAAGCACACAAACGAAATGCTGATCTCTACGATGGACGAAGTTCTTCAGATCCAGACCGAAGGCAAGCAGAAGAGAGCGGCTGCGCAGCAGGATCTCGCTCAGATCGAGGCTCAGCTCCGCCAGAAGCTCCTTCAGGCCTCAAAGAGCTGAGGAAAAGCGGCCGGAGCAGCGAAAAGGCCTATATGGCCAAAAGTATATCCATATTGCGAAAAGAGGAAAGATTTTTCGGGAATACCGAAAAATCTTTCTTTGTCCTTGTTTTAATACAAAATGGAATTTGTATTTTTTGTAAATTAAAGGTGGATTTATTGTAAATAATAGTGTAGTATAGTAATGCAGTATAATTAACGTAACATTTATAATTTTTCTGTAACATTTAAGCAGGAGAGGAGAAGAAGATGAAACGTAGATTGGCATTTTTGCTGGCTTTATCTCTTACATTTGCTTCATTTCCTGTCGCAGGTGCGGGTGCCACTGAGACTACAGCGGCAACCGATACAGAAGTTGTGACAGTAGTTGAACAGGAAGAGAATTCCGGTGAGGGCGTTTCCGTCGAGGGAGAAACTGTCGATCCGACTAATGAGGTCAAGGAAGAGACAGCAGGCACATCCGGAACCGAGAATAGCCAGGAAACAACACAGACAAAGGAAGAGACCGCCAATACAGAAGCTGTCTCTGACGAGAGCACCACGAATGAGAATACTGGCGTAGTTGAAGATGCAGCAGCAGGATTCACTGAAGATGCGGCAACTGGCCTGACCGATACAGAAGTGGCAGCAGTTGTAGAACCCGAGGAAGTTGTTGCTGCAGAGGAAGTCAAGCAGGCTGCTGCTACGACCCCTGCAACTACTACTAACAAAGTACAGCCCCATTGGGTGAGCAGCGGCGGTGACTGGTATTATGTGACCGACACAGGAGCAAACGCAACTGGCTTTTTAAGCGTACAGGGAGTCCGGTATTACTTCTACAGCGATGGAAAGATGGCAACCGGCTGGGTCTATGACGCTGGTTCATGGTACTATTTCAAAGATTCCGGAGCAATGAGAACGGGATGGCTGTATGATGACGGCGAATGGTATTTCTTAGACACTGCTACCGGAAAGATGGCGAAAGGCTTCAAGGACGTTGATGGAGTCCGTTATTACTTCTACAATAACGGAAAAATGGCAACCGGCTGGGTCTATGACGCTGGTTCATGGTACTATTTCAACGGTTCCGGAGCAATGAGAAGAGGCTGGCTGTATGATGGCGGCAAGTGGTACTTGTTAGATGCTGCTACCGGAAAGATGGCGAAAGGCTTCAGGGACGTTGATGGAGCCCGCTATTACTTCTACAATAACGGAGCAATGGCAACCGGTTGGGTCAAGGATGCGGGCTCATGGTATTACTTCAAGGGCTCGGGCGCTATGGTAAAAGGCTGGGTCTATGACGCTGGTTCATGGTACTTCTGCGACACTACTACCGGAAAGATGAGAACTGGCTGGCTGTTGGATAGAGGTACATGGTATTTCCTGTACAGAGACGGAAGTATGGCGACCGGCTGGGACCTGATTGGAGGTAAATGGTATTACTTCAATTCCTCAGGCGCAATGGCGACCGGCTGGGTATACTCCAAAGGCGATTGGTACTATTTATCAAAGAATCCTACTAAATTGGGATCGATGGTAACCCACTGGCAGAAAATTGACAATATAAGATATTACTTTGATCCGTCAAGTGGAGCAATGGCTTCAGCACCCAGATACTGTGTAGACGTCAATGGCGAAAGGAAGAACGATTACTACTTCTTCTATGGAAACGGAAGTCTGGGAACTGGAAAAGGCTGGAAGAAGAACGGCGGTTATTGGTATTATACAAATGCTGATGGTATTCTCTACAGAAATACCACTGTTGAGGGCTATCATCTCGATGGAAACGGTAGATATGCCGACGACTCTATGGATACCAAAGCTCAGGGATACTCCAGCAACACCAATTATCTGATTCTTTGTGATAAGACCAAATTTAAAGTTCGTGTTTACAAGGGAAGCAAAGGAAACTGGACACAGATCAAGGATTGGGACTGCACACATGGTGGATCAGACACACCTAACGGCGTATTCACCATCGATGACCATGTTACAAAGCGTGACGCCACTTGGGGCTGGGCAGACTTCGACTTTTCAAGTGCTGCATTTGCCTGCCATATTTCCGCAGGAAACTATTTCCACTCAATCCTGTTCGACAAAGGAACAAGAGGCAATCCTTATAATCAGAGATACAGGATCCTGGATGATCAGTTGAGAACAACCTATTCACACGGCTGCATCAGACTTAAACTTGAGAACGCTGAGTGGGTTTGGGACAATATTCCTTTCGGAACAAAGGTTGTCGTTTACAATTCCTGATCACAGATCAGCAACAGGCTAAATAATCGGAAGGTGCTGCCGCACATGGCAGCGCCTTCTTTTTTTGTGCGATAAGCCGCCAAGCACATCTCGTGCTTGCACGAAGATGTATTTGGCGGCCAACGGTCAATCGAGTAGGAGCATCCTACTCGATTGCTGTATTGGCTTGACCGCGGTTATCCGCTATAATGAATAAGGCATTTATATTTAGAATGAGACGGGAGGACAGGTATTGAATATTATCGTGACAGGAGGAGCCGGTTTTATCGGATCCAATTTCATTTATTACATGCTGGATAAACATCCTGAGGACAGGATCATATGTGTGGACAGCCTTACCTATGCCGGAAACCTTTCTACATTGGAATCGGTGATGGACAATCCGCAGTTTCGTTTTGTGAAGCTTGATATCCGCGACAGGGAGGGAGTTGACCGCCTGTTTGGGGAGGAAAAGCCGGAAGTCGTGGTAAATTTTGCCGCGGAGTCACATGTCGACCGCTCTATTGAGAATCCTGGTATTTTTCTCGAGACAAATATCATGGGAACAGCTGTGCTGATGGACGCCTGCAGGAAATACGGGATCGGCAGGTTCCATCAGGTATCTACCGACGAGGTTTACGGAGACCTGCCGCTGGATAGACCGGACCTTTTCTTCACGGAAGAGACGCCGATCCACACCAGCAGCCCTTACAGCACATCGAAAGCGTCCGCGGATCTGCTTGTGCTGGCGTATCACAGGACATACGGTCTTCCGGTTACGATCAGCCGCTGCTCCAATAACTATGGCCCCTACCAGTTTCCGGAGAAACTGATCCCGCTGATGATAGCCAACGCGCTTCATGATCAGCCGCTTCCCGTTTACGGAGAGGGGCTCAATGTCAGAGACTGGCTGTATGTCGAGGATCACTGCAAGGCGATAGACCTGATCCTGCGCGGAGGACGCGTCGGAGAAGTTTACAATATCGGCGGTCACAACGAGATGAGGAATATCGACATTGTCAGACTGATCTGTGCGGAACTCGGAAAGCCCGAAAGTCTGATCACATATGTGACTGACCGCAAGGGACATGATCAGCGCTACGCCATTGATCCCGCAAAGATCCACGCGGAGCTGGGATGGCTTCCGGAAACAATGTTTAAAGACGGAATTAAGAAGACGATCCACTGGTATCTGGACAATCAGGAATGGTGGGAGACGATCCGCTCCGGGGAGTACCGGAACTACTATGAGAAGATGTATGGCAATCGCTGAAAAACGGTAGATGGGGAAAAAAGAGCCCGCAGAAATCGAATCAGATTTCTGCGGGCTTTGATTTTGTTTCACAGTCTTGAGATGATCACTCCCAGGATAATAATGGCGACTCCGAGAGCTCTGCGCCGGGAGACCTTCTCCCCGAGGATCAGGACGCCCATTACAAAGACCCAGACGAAACTGGTCGCCGTGATACAGGGCATTACGGATACCGGTACGTGGATCAGGGCCACTTGGTTGATCACGAGGGTGGAGAAGAGGAGGCCGTAGGATATGATGACGCGGGGATTCAGAAATTTACTGAAAAAACCGCTTTTGCGGGCCTCCGTGATGTTGGCCTGTTTCTTGAGGATGATCTGGCTCAGGGCCGTTACGAAGGCGGCAAGGATTGCGGCGCCGTAACAGAACGCAGGTGTAAACAATTCAGAATTCATAGTTTCCTCCAATTCGGGTCCGACGGCAGCGATCAGTTCGATCTCTCGTCGCTGATGCTGATGACCATTCCGATCGTTATGACGATAATGCCCAGGATCTGCTTCCAGGTGATAGCTTCATGGAAGATCACCGTAGCCCATACGAATATCAGGATGTAACTGAAGCCTCTCCGCAAATAAGCGGTGGTCAGCGGCAGTTTTTCCAGGATCAGCTGCCAGCAGACAGCGTAGAAGCCCAGGATCATCACAGCAAGGCAGAACCAGGCGATATAGCCGGCGGACATGAAAGGATATCTGCCGCCGAGTTTGAGACAGGGAGAAGTCAGACTCTCCATGAACACGGCGACGATCGCCAGAAGTATAATATTGCTTCTTTTACTAAGAAATTTATCTAACACGTCTAAACCTCATTCCCAAATCAGGGGTTTAATGCCGTCAGCAGTTTCCGTTTCGACCTGAAGCATTTCCCGTACCTGCGCGGCGCGCTCTGCGAATGTTTCGCGGTCCGGCGCGCTTATGATCAGAGCCAGACGGGACGTCTTGTCCGTATGTCCCTCTTTGTTCTCGATACCGGCTTTGAGTTTGTCAAGCTGATTGCGGTGAACGTAAGGAAGATTCTGCACTTCCGATACGCCGCTGACGCTTATGACCCTGCCGGTGGGGATATAGAAAGCGAGGTACCCGCAGACGCACTGCTGGGGCTTGATCTCGGGCAGCCCTTTCTGCCTGCCGGTGGCGATATCGAGAAGAAAGCCCTCAGTGTCGAGACCGCAGGAGTAGTGGATCAGGTCAGAGGAGATGAATACTCCGCCGCCCCTTGCCGCTGTCTCGATCAGATAGATATCATCGCCATCCATGATGAACTCGCTGTGGGTGAGCCCCTGTTTGAGGCCAAAGCCGGTTATGATCTTCGTGTTCAGGTCGAGAACGCGCTGCCGGAGTTCGTCATCTGCCGTTGTGGGGAAAATGCGGCTCTTGGCAGCAAAAGCGTCGGGCAGGTCAAAATAGAGAGTATCGCCGATACATGCGTTTTGAAATTCGTAGTCGACGGCAATGCCTTCTACAACAAATTCACGGCCGGTGGCATAGCGCTCGATCAGGACCTGATGGCCTGAGGACCAGCGGGCGGCCTCGGCATATTTTGACCGGAGCTCGCTCTCGCTGCGGCAGATCTGGACTCCTCTGCTTCCCTGGGTATCCAGAGGCTTTATAATGACGTTTCCACCAATCTCTCTATAGAAGTTAAGTCCCTCTTCCATGGAGGTAACTGTGCGGTGGGGCAGCAGTTTGATGCCCAGTTCCACCATGCGATCCCGCATGAGGCTCTTGTCAGTGAAGAGGCGGCCGGCCTCAGAGCCGATTCCGGGAAGCCCCAGGTTCTCCGCGACGTAGGCCACTGAACGGACCGCGATATCAGTCTGGTCGGTTATTACGCCGCAGATGGAATGCTCACGCGCGTAAGCCAGGATCGCTTCCTCGTCACGGACATCGATGAGCAGGGAATCTGTGATATACGGTTTGAAAGCGTCGGAGATCACCGGCGCGGCGAGCAGGACATTGTAGGAGAGCGATGCTCTCTGTACCAGCGGAAGCTGAAAATCACCTGCTCCGATTATAAGTATGTTTTGCATTTATTTATCCTCTCGCTCGCTGTCAGCCTGCCCGTAGACTTCGCGGATCACGAACTGCGGGGAGTTATTCAGCGAGATGTAGATCCTTCCTATGTATTCTCCGATCAGCCCCAGCATGAACATGATCATTCCGCCGATGAACAGGATAATGGACATTAAGGAACTGTATCCGATCGCCACATTGGGATTGACAAGCTTGTGGACTACGGTGTAGACGACCATCAGCATACCAATGAAGGCAAAAGCGATGCCGCAGGTTGTTGCGAAGCGGAGAGGCTTGACGGAAAAGGCTGTGAAGCTGTTCATCCACAGGGCAAAAGATTTCCTGAAGCTGTAGTGTCCGACACCTATAGTGCGTTCCCTCTCCTCCATTTCCACATTCACCACATTCTTCGTGGAGCGAAGCATGAGGCCCGAGAGATAGGGATAAGGGTTCTTGTACTTGATCACCTCGTCCTTGACAAAGCGCTTCATGACGGAGAAATTCGAGAACTTCAGATCTTTGTCCTTGCCCAGGAGCCAGGTGGCTACCGCGTCGTTGACTTTGGAACCGAAATTCTTGAAGGCGGACTGTGTCTTGTGAGGGTATTTGGCAATAGCGACATCGGCGTCTCCGTTTAAGAGGGGATCCATAAGATCCCAGAGCCTGTCGGCGGGACACTGCTGGTCATCGTCGATAAATACGACATAATCGCCGTCCGCAAAATGGCAGCCGCAGATCAGCGCGTTGTGGCGTCCGCCGTTCTTAGCCAGGTCAATAGCGAGGACCTGCGGATCATTTTCCGCCTCTTTTCTGATGACGCTCAGCAGATTGTCCGGCGAGCAGTCGTTGACGGCAATGATTTGATAAGTAAAATCAGGCCGTTCCGAGACGACCTGACGAATTTCATCTATGACGAGTCCTACGGACCCTTCGCTGTGGTAACACGGAATAACGAAACTGATCAGTTTCCTTCCGCTCTTATGGATCATGTCAATATTCACTGATGACTCCTGTTCTCATGCAAAATAGGAAAGAACTGCATCGATCACCCTGCCGCGGTCTTCGGCGCTGAGGCCGTAGTACATCGGCAGTCTGGTCAGGCGGTCGCTCTCGGAGGTAGTATAAACGTCCTCTCCGCAGAAGCGCCCGAAGCGTCTGCCGGCCGGTGAGGAGTGCAGCGGCACGTAATGGAATACACTGCTGATACCGCGGTCCCTGAGATAGTTAATAAAGTCTGTCCGCTGGCGCAGATCCTTGAGCTTTACATAGTACATATGTGCATTGTGCTTACACTCTTCAGGGATCGCGGGAAGTATCAGCTTGCCCTCTGCGGCCAGAGGCGAGAAGGCCTCGTTGTAGGCATTCCACGTCGCGAGCCTGTTTTCATTGATGCGGTCCGCTTCCTGCAGCTGGGCCCAGAGATAAGCGGCGAGCATGTCGCTGGGGAGATAACTGCTTCCATATTCGACCCATGTGTATTTGTCCACCTGTCCTCTGAAGAAGCGGGCCCTGTCAGTTCCCTTCTCTCTCAGGATCTCAGCGGGTTCAAGGTCTTCTCTGTGATTAAGGACCAGCGCGCCGCCTTCACCCATTGAGTAGTTCTTGGTCTCGTGGAAGGAATAGCAGCCGAAATCACCGATCGTGCCGAGAGCTCTCCCTTTGTAAGTGGACATGACGCCCTGAGCCGCGTCTTCGATGACTTTGAGCCCGTGCCTGCGGGCGATATCCATGATCGTATCCATCTCACAGGAGACGCCTGCATAGTGGACAGCCACAATCGCCTTGGTCTTGTCTGTGATGGCGGCCTCTATCTTATTCTCGTCGATATTCATTGTATCGGGACGAATATCGATGAATACAGGCGTGGCGCCTGTCAGCACGATGGAAGTAGCGGTGCTTGAAAAGGTGAAACTGGGAAGAATGACTTCATCGCCCTTTTCAAGTCCGCACAGCAGTGCTGCCATCTCGAGAGCGGTGGTGCCGCTGGTGGTCAAAAGAGCGCCGACCGCGCCGAAGCGCTTTTCAATCCATGCGTTGCATTTCTTTGTAAACTGGCCATCTCCGCAGATCTTGTGCGCATCGACGGCCTCTTGTACATACTGAATTTCCGTGCCAACATAGGGCGGAATATTGAATGGAATACTTGTCATAAGTTATAATGCCTCTTTCTTATTACATTATCGTCATTATACTATTATAAAACGGATTTTCCTATATGTTTCTTAACTATTGAAATTCCGGCCGGATACGGTCCGGACCCGCGAAGGACGGCAAAACAGGGGCTGTTTTGACGGCTTGCTTTCATTGGGGGCATGGGTTAGAATTACGATTGTGACCGGAGAATACCGGCCGGAGGCAAGGGATGGTAATTGAATGTATTGGTCTTTCCGGGAGCGGCAAGACAGAGCTCTTAGAGCTGATCGAGAAAGAACTGAAACGAAGAGAAGTCGACTATGTCAACGTCTCCGCTAATCTGAGGCGCGGGATCGTCTGGAAATTCCTAAGAGTAATAGCGGGAGCGCTGATCTTTCTTAGCGCGGACGCCCGATGGCTGCGCGACAGGCTGCGGGGGATCCTTGAGAAAGAAGAGCCGGCCGGCGGTCACGGAACTAATGACAGCGGCAAAGGCGTGATCCGAAGCCTGGCGGTCTATTCGTTCTGGTATAGGAGAATGATCAGGTCCCACAGGATCTTTTTGTTCGACGAGGGGATGGTCCATACGCTGATGATGTTCTGCGCGGATCATAAGATCTCTGAAGAGGCTTTCAGAAAGATGGTCATGGCATCGGAAAGAGGTATCCGAAGCGCAAGGCTTGTTATCTCTGTTGAAACTTCGTCTGCAGAGCAGGATGATCATGCGGATGAGTATGAGAGACTCCGCCTGGCTTACGGGAGAGATTTCAGGGTTCTGGAGATCCGCGGAGAAGATGAGAACCGCAAAAAGCTCTCCAGGGTCTTTAGCAGGATCCGGCAGATTCTCACCGACGCGGGGGAAAGGGCTGCAATGCTTTTTTGTGCGATAAGCCGCCAAGCACATCTCGTGCTTGCACGAAGATGTATTTGGCGGCCAACGGTCAATCGAGTAGGAGCATCCTACTCGATTATCAATATTTTGACATGGCCGGTCACTTCACCGTCGCCTTGAAGTAGGCGTCAATGCCGTTTAAGAGGCCGTTAACCATTTTTTCTTTATAAGCGGAGGTCTGCATGAGCTGATCTTCTCTTTCATTGGTCATATAACCGAGCTCCACCAAAGTGGTGGGGACTTTGCTCCAGTTGTTCGCGATCATGTCATCCCGCTCCCACACGCCTTCGTTATAGCAGCCGACAGCGGCGACATAGTTATTTAAGATCAGATCGGACAGGAGCCGGGACTTTTTATACATTGCGGAGACAAAATCGTTATCTTTGGTGATGCAGATCGTCATAGCGCCGTTCTTGGAGTGATCCTTGGGCGCCGCATTAGCGTGGACCCGGAGAAAGAGCGCCGCGTTATTGTCATTTGCGACTTTCGCGCGGTCGACGCAGCTGTATTTGCCGCTGTTGGTCGTGCGGACCATGACGACCTTGTAGCCTCTGGCTTCCAGCTTGTCCTTGAGTCTGAGGGAGACGTCGAGGACCAGCTCGTATTCATGGAGGCCGTTCGTCACACTGACGGCGCCGTAATTGTCAGCGTCTCTCATTTCGTCAGAACCGGGTCCGAGAGGAACCTGTCCGTCCGGGATCTGCGAGGAGTGGCCGGGATCGATAACGATCACATTTTTCGAGGCCCAGTCTTCCTTCAGCGCTCCGTCTGAGCCAAAATAGCAAGCTTTGCCGTTTATAATGCGGAATCCGTCTGCCATGTCGCCTGACGGATTGAGATAATAACGCTGACCGCCGATCTGCTGCCATCCGGTGAGCATTGCTCCGTCAGACCTGAGGTAATACCATTTGCTCTGGTCATAGAGCCAACCTGTTTTCATCGCGCCGGACCCGTCCAGGAAATACCACTTGCCGCCGACATATTGCCAGCCTGTTTTCATAGCGCCGGAACCTGTCAGGTAGTACCATGCTCCGTCATAAAGCCATCCGGTTTTCATAGCGCCGGAACTTGTCAGGTAGTACCATGCGCCGTCGTAAAGCCATCCGGTTTTCATGGCGCCGGAACCTGTCAGGTAGTACCACGCGCCGCCGTCGTAAAGCCATCCGGTTTTCATGGCGCCGGAACCTGTCAGGTAGTACCACGCGCCGCCGTCGTAAAGCCATCCGGTTTTCATGGCGCCGGACCTTTCCAGATAGTACCATGTGCCCCGGTCATAGAGCCATCCGGTCTGCATGACGCCGGAACCGTCAAGGTAATACCATGTTCCATGATCATAGAGCCACCCGGTATGTCTGCTTCCGTCCGGATCATAATAGTACCATCTGCCATCCTTAAACTGCCAGCCCGTTCCGGCGGCGCTCATCACAAACAGATGAAGAGAGGAATCAACCTGTGCCGCTGATAGTTCAGCAGCGGCGTATGCGCCGCGGCCAGGCATCGCGGTCACACACAGGAGAAAGAGAACGAGAAGCAGGATCCTATATTTTGACTTCATAAAAATCCTTTCGAAATATCTTGAGATCACAACTATCTTATTCTACAACAATTTATCGTTCCGTGCACAGGGTAATCAGATGTTATATACTTATATACAGGAACAAGGCGGGGACGATTCAGAAACGGAGAAGTAGGGATGAGCAGAACAAATCTGGTCCTTATAGGGATGCCGGCATCAGGAAAGAGCACGGTCGGCGTTATTCTTGCAAAGGTGATCGGTTATGACTTCATAGATACCGATATCCTGATCCAGAAGGCGGAGAAGAAGCGGCTTTCCCGGATCATCGAGGAGATCGGTGTCGACGGCTTTCTCGAAGTGGAGAACAGGGTGAACGCGGCAGTCGAGGCAGATCACTGTGTGATCGCGACGGGAGGCAGCGCCGTCTATGGGGAGGAGGCGATGCGCCACTTTAAAAAGATCGGACATATCATGTACCTGAAAACGGACTATGAGACGATCAGCAAGCGGCTTAAGAACATCAAAAGGAGGGGCGTAGCGCTCAAAGACGGGCAGACGCTGCGAGACCTTTACGATGAAAGAGTAGTCCTGTATGAGAAATACGCGGACACGGTCATTGAGGAGACAGGGGACGCGGAGGATGTAGTCGTCAAGATCCTGACAATCCTTGATAAAGGCTGATGCGGTGAAAGAAAGGGCCGGCTCCCATACGGAAGCCGGCTCTTTAATTTGTTCTGAACAGCTGGTCAGCGGATCTTCTGCGCATGTTCCGCGTTCGTGTCGGAAATGATGTAGTGAGGCCTGTGCTTGACCTCCATGTAAGTCTTGGCCAGATACTGTCCGATGATCCCGAGACAGAAGAGCTGAAGACCGCCGATGAAGATGATCACACAGATCGTTGAGGCCCAGCCCGCAACGGGATCTCCCCAGATCAGCCGGCGTACAACAATGAAGATCAAAAAAAGGAAGGAGACGACAGTCATCAGCATACCGAACCACGAAGCAATGCTCAGGGGAGCATTGGAAAAGTTGATAATGCCGTCAATGGCGTATTTGAACAGTTTCCAGAAGTTCCACTTGGTCTGCCCCGCGACGCGCTCGACATTCTCATAAGGAAGCCAGTAAGTCTTAAATCCTACCCAGCCGAAAATGCCCTTAGAGAAGCGGTTGTATTCGCTCATGGAGAGAATAGCGTCTTTCATGTCCCGGGTCATCAGCCGGAAATCTCTTGCTCCGTCTACGATATCCGCATCGGAGATTTTATTGATCAGGCTGTAGAATCTGCGTGCAAACCAGCTGCGGACCGGCGGTTCGCCGGCTCTGTCCGCGCGCCTTGTCGCGACGCTGTCATATTCGCCGGACTCAAGTATCCGCACCATTTCGGGGAGAAGAGACGGCGGGTCCTGCAGATCAGCGTCCATAACTGCCACGTAATCGCCCCGGGCGTTGCAGAATCCGGCGTACATGGCGGCTTCTTTACCGAAGTTTCTGGAGAAGGAATAGTAGAATACGCAAGGGTCAGCGGCAGCCAGTCCCTTCATGACGGACAGAGTCTTATCCTTTGAACCGTCGTTGACCAGGATGAGTTCATAATCGCAGTCCATTTCTCTGAGGACCGATGTGGTCTCCCGGTAAAAGAGAGGGAGTGCTTCCTGCTCGTTATAGCAGGGGACGATTAGTGATAAGAGCATGATCTTGATTCCTTTCTTTTGTCCATAGTATCATTTTTAGTCCAAAAGAGATAGAATGAGAATGGAGCAAAATCAAGTTTTAGACAGAAGCGGCATTACAGCCGGCCTCTTTAAATGGCCTTCGTGGAAAGCGGTGTTACTTTAATGAGCGAAAACACAGATTATCAGAAAATGGATAGAGACGCGCAGCCCAGCTGCGTAGTTGGAATAGGGGCTTCGGCAGGAGGATTGGAAGCGCTGCAGCAGTTTCTCACATTTCTTCCCGGCGACACAGGAATGGCCTTTGTCATCATCCAGCATCTGTCGCCCGATCACAAGAGCCTTTTGGCGGATATTTTGAGCAAGGACACGGCTATGCCCGTGGTGGAAGCGCAGGATGGAATGCGCGTAAAGCGCAACCATATCTATATGATCCCGCCCAAGTACAATCTGGAGATCGTCTCCGATGTGCTCCGCCTAAAAGAATATAACCACAGGAATATCAATCATCCGATCGATGTCTTTTTCCGTTCTCTGGCTGCGGCTTATGAGAACAGAGCGGTAGCGGTCATCCTGTCCGGAACGGGATCAGACGGCACAAACGGGATCCGCTCTATAAAAGACAAAAACGGCGTTATCATCGTGCAGGCGCCGGAGAGCGCCAAATTTGACGGTATGCCGAGAAACGCCATCGCCACCGGTTTTGTGGACATGGTCCTGACGCCGGACAGCATCGCGAGAGAGATGAGACACATCGCGGCTTCCACGGTGGATGCAGGCAACAGGCTGCAGCTGAGCGACGGCGACCTGATGGTGCAGGTATTCTCGATCCTTCGCAATGTCACAAATGTCAATTATACGTATTACAAACAGACTACGATCCTGCGCCGCATAGAAAGGCGTATTGTGGTCACTCATAACCGAAACCTCCAGGAATACGTGAAGTATCTGTCCAACAACCCGGACGAGGCGAGGCTTCTGGCCAAGGAAGTCCTGATCGGCGTGACCAGTTTCTTCAGGGATCCTGACTATTTTGAAGTGCTCAAAGACCGGGTGATCTACGACCTGGTCAAAAACGCGACGCCGACAGACCAGCTTCGTGTCTGGGTGACGGGCTGCTCCACAGGTGAGGAAGCCTATTCCATTGCGATCCTGTTCGCGGAAGTAATGGATGAGCTCGGCGTTCGAAGAGATGTGAAGATCTTTGCAACGGATCTGGACGCGGACTCCATTGCTGTGGCAGGCAGAGGCATCTACGGCGACAACATCAGCGAGGATGTGAGCGTGACGCGCCTGAGCCGCTATTTCAGCCGCAAGGGAAACCGCTATGTCGTCGGCCACGAGATCCGCAAGATGATCGTGTTCGCGCAGCACAATGTTTTTCAGGATCCGCCTTTTGGTAAACTTGACCTGATCAGCTGCCGGAACCTGCTGATCTATTTCCAGAATATACTTCAGAGAAACCTGTTCGCGATCTTCCACATGGCGCTGAACTACAGGGGATACCTGTTCCTTGGAAGAAGCGAATCGGTGATCGATTATGACGACGTCTTCAGGGTGGTGTGCGCCAATGAGAAGATATTTGTGCACAACGCGTCGGGCAAGGCGCCCTCCCATGAACATATTACTTATACGATGCAGGAAGTGGAGAAGAATATGGGCTCCGTCGGGATCCTGCACAGTGTGTCGGAACCGGATCTGTCCTATAACTCGGCGGAACTGGATACCCGCATCCTTGAGATGCTTATGCCGGCGAGCGTTCTGGTGGATGAGAAGAACCAGCTCGTCCACACATACGGAAACTGCAAGGAGTTTATCACGCTGCCGGTCGGAGCGGTTACGCTGGATATTTTTAATCTGGTAAAGCCGGAACTTAAGATCGCGGTCTCCAAGGCGCTCAAGGAGTCCAGGGAGAAGCAGGAGCGGGTAGCCTACGAGGGAGTGCCTGTAAAGATCGGGGAACATCGGGAGACGATCTCCCTGGTGGGACAGCCGATCCGTGACCGGCTGGGATCGGAGACGGGGATGACCGTCATTGCTTTCCTGCGCACGAATGAGCAGCCCAGCGAGATCAATTTGGAGAAGTATAAGGCCGATACCGCGGCCTCGGAGAGGATCACGGACCTGGAGAAAGACCTGCATGTGGCGCAGGACAATCTGAAAAAGACTGTGACAGAACTCGAGAGCGTCAACGCGGAGCTGCAGGCGGCCAACGAGGAGCTCCTTACGGCCAATGAGGAACTGCAGAGTTCCAACGAAGAGCTTCAGAGTGTAAATGAGGAGCTCTATACGGTAAATTCAGAATATCAGACCAAGGTCAACGAGCTCGCGACCCTCAACGACGATATGGCCAACTTCCTGTCTACGACGCTTGTCGGTATCATCATGGTTGACAGAAACCTGAATATCCGCAAGTTCACGGAATACATCTCGTCGGAATTCCACATGGAAGACCAGGATGTAGGGCGGTCTCTGCGCTACATCGCTTTCAATTTTGCCACCATCGACCTGATCGCGCTGTGCAAACAGGTGCTGGCCACGATGAAGCCGATCGAGAAGAACTGCGCTTCCGTAACTGGCAAGACATACCTGGTCAGGATCGCGCCCTATAAAGCGATCGAGCGGGAAAAGGAGAGAGACTACCATATTCCGGACGCCCGGATACTGGAGGTTGAGGATAAGGAAGAGGAGTCGGGACTGAGAGGTCTTGTGATCACATTTGTGGACACTACGAAGCAGGTCAATGACCAGCAGCAGATCGAGGAGATGGCCAAGGCGCTCCGCGCCGCAGTCCAGTCCGGCAGGGAGAAGGAGACATTCCTGTCCCACATGAGCCATGATATGCGGACTCCCATGACTGCGATCATCGGTCTTGTGCAGCTGACCCTGCAGTCGAAGGAACTGACTCCGGAGATAAAGGAAAATCTGGAGAAGATCCAGTCATCCGGCAGGTACCTTATGGGGCTTATCGACGAGGTCCTCGAGACCAGCAGGATCAACGCCGGCAAAGCGGTAACAGTGAGCGTTGCCGCCAGGGAGACCCGGGTGATCGAGGAGGTGAATTCGATCATCAGCCAGAAAGCGGCTGAGGAAGACCTTCTGTTCAGAGCAAAGATCAAGGGCTGCGAAGACCGGTATGTCATGATGGATACAGAATATGTGGAGAGGATCCTCATTAATCTCCTGAGCAACGCGGTCAAGTTCTCGAAACCGGGAGGCACGGTAGATTTTGTCACCAATGTGACCTACAAAAACGGCAGGTCAAGACACGTCTATACCATCACCGACAACGGAATGGGGATCAGCGAGGAATTCCGCAAGAAGATGTTCATGCCCTTTGAGCAGGAAAACCGCGAGAATATCGCGCTGAGAGACGGACAGGGACTGGGCCTTTACATCTGCAAGAACCTGGTGGACCTGCTGCAGGGCACCATCAACTGCGAGAGCGTGAAGGGAAAAGGGACAACGTTTACTGTTGTGCTGGAGTACGAACTGGCGTCGGAGGAGCAGATCCGCCTTCATAGAAAGAAATTCACCACATACGAGGATAACGTCCTGTATGGGAAAAACGTGCTGGTAGCCGAGGATAACAGCATCAACGCTGAAGTCATCATGAAGATCCTGGAGAACAGAGGCGTTCATTCGGAACTGGCAAGGGACGGCAGAGAAGCTGTGGAGATGTTCTGCAGCAAAGGGGCTTACCACTACCAGGCAGTGCTCATGGATCTGATGATGCCTCTTCTTGACGGACAGGAAGCGGCTAAGGCGATCAGAGAGAGCGGCACAGCGGACGCCCTTACGATTCCGATCATCGCACTCACTGCGGACGCCTATGACGATCTTGAGGGGAAGTGCCTGAATGCGGGCATGGACGGATACCTCAAAAAACCGATCGATACGGAAGAACTGTTCAGGGTACTGGCCAGAGAGTTTGATAAATGACAGCCGGAAGAGGGGAAGTTAGGCGTGTTTATCCTTTTTTAAGATACATTTTCGGAATTGTTTCTACACATTTTCGGACATGGTGATAATATATCTTATTCGAAAGGAGTTTATATATGAATGAAATAAAACAGCCAAAAAAGCAATTGATCACATATATCATAATGGTGGCAGTGGTGATGGTCCTTCTCAACAGCCTGATCATGCCGTCGCTCAAACAGGCGCAGATCACGGAGACGGATTACAACACATTCATCACCATGACAGAGAGTGATCAGATAAAGGAAGTAGAGATCACTTCCTCGCAGATCCTCTTTACGGACAACGATGGAAAAGTTTACGCGACGGCGCCGGTGACAGACCTGGATCTGGCAAACCGCCTGCACGCGCACAATGTCAAATTCGGCAGCGATATCGTGCAGCCCATGTCGCCGATCCTGTCCTTT
>CADBIU010000036.1 GCA_902794825.1 uncultured Lachnospiraceae bacterium | reverse complement strand
GGGAAGCGGGGATCCTCTGCCCAAGGGCACTGTTTTGACGTTTGCGCTTGTCGGAAATCAGAACAGCGGCAAGACGACCCTTTTCAACGCGCTGACCGGGGCGAGGCAGCATGTGGGAAATTTTCCGGGAGTTACGGTGGATCGCAAAGACGGCGTGATCCTCGGTCATGAAGATACTCTGATCACGGATCTTCCGGGCATCTACTCCATGTCGCCCTACTCCAAAGAGGAACTGGTCTCGAGAGACTTTGTCCTGAATGAAAAGCCGAAGGCGATCATCAATATCGTGGACGCGACCAATATTGAGCGGAATCTGTATCTGACCATGCAACTGCTGGAAATGGACGTCCCTGTTGTAGTCGCTCTCAACATGATGGATGAAGTGAATGAGAACGGCGGCGTGATCGACGTAAACGCAATGGAAGCATTCCTCGGAACGCCGGTGGTTCCTATTTCCGCCGCGAAGAATCAAGGTATAGAAGAACTGGTGAGCCATGCGATCCATATCGCGAAATATCAGGAGAAGCCCACGAGACAGGACTTCTGCGACCAGAATGACCACGGCGGAGCAGTCCACAGATGCCTGCACGCGGTAATGCACCTGATCGAGGATCATGCGGCCGCAGCGGGAATTCCTCTCCGTTTCGCGGCGAGCAAGGCCATTGAAGGGGACGAACTGGTCATCGGAAAGCTAGGGCTCGATGCCAATGAGATGGAGCTTCTCGACCATCTGACACTGCAGATGGAAAAGGAGCGCGGGCTGGACAAGACAGCAGCCATTGCGGACATGCGTTTCAGCTTTATTATGAAAGCTTGTGAGGCCTGCGTGATCAAGCCCAAGGTAAACAAAGGGAGCGAAAAGAGCGCGAAGATCGACCGCATACTGACGGGCAAGTATACCGCAATCCCGATGTTTATCCTGATCATGGGAGCGGTATGTTTTCTTACTTTCAACGTGATCGGACTGTTTTTCCAGGAATTGCTTGAGGCTGGGATCGCATCCATCACGGACATGGTTGACCGTGCGCTCTCAGCGGCTAACGTTAGTGTTGTGCTTCACGGCCTGATCATAAACGGAATTTTCGAAGGCGTAGGCAGCGTCTTGAGTTTCCTGCCGATTATCATCACAATGTTTTTCTTCCTGTCCATGCTGGAGGACAGCGGCTATATCGCGCGAGTCGCTTTTGTGATGGATAAGATACTGCGCAAGATCGGCCTGTCGGGCCGCAGCATTGTTCCCATGCTGATCGGTTTCGGCTGTACAGTGCCGGCCGTCATGTCCTCGAGGACCCTGCCAAGCGAGCGCGACAGAAAGATGACGATCCTCCTTACGCCTTTCATGAGCTGCACGGCTAAGCTGCCAATCTACGCATTTTTCGTGAACGCGTTTTTCCCCAGGTACAAAGCGCTGATCATGATCGGACTCTATGTACTGGGGATCATTGTAGGGATACTTGCGGCGCTGTTGTATAAAAACACAGTCTTTAAGGGAGAGGCGGTGCCGTTTGTAATGGAACTGCCCAACTACCGCCTGCCGAGTCCCAGAAACGTGCTTCAGCTTCTGTGGGAGAAGTCCAAGGACTTTTTGCAGAGGGCTTTCAGTGTGATCCTTCTAGCCACGATCATAGTCTGGTTCCTGCAGAGTTTTGACTTCAGACTTTACCTGGTAGAGAATTCACAGGACAGCATTCTCGCGACTATAGCCGGCGTGATCTCACCGCTGTTCGTACCGCTGGGCCTCGGCGACTGGAAGATCGTGACCTCTCTGATCAGCGGTTTTATGGCAAAAGAGAGCGTAGTCTCGGTTCTGGAGATCCTGTACGGCGCCCAGGGCGGCGTAAAAGCTGCCATGACGCCCCTTGCGGCCGCAACACTTCTGGTCTTCAGCCTTCTCTATACGCCATGTGTCGCGGCGATCGCGTCAATCAGAAGGGAACTGGGACACAGATGGGGGATGTATGTCATTGTATGGCAGTGTGTAGTAGCCTGGGTCGCGGCTCTTTTAGTGAGACTGATTGGTATGATGATAGGACTTGGATAATGTGATATACTTCTTATTGATGAGCGATTGTTGCTGAACAGGAGAATGAAATGGTTAAAACGATCATTAATGGAGAAGTACTATTATCATATCCCGACGGATTTGAGGAGATGGACAGGGAGCAGCTGAGGGAAGCGTTCCTTGACGATAACCCTAACCGCTGGGGGATCAAGGACGAAAAGCGGCACATGATGATCACAGTGCTCTGGAACCGCACGAATATGATCTCTGCCATGATCACGGGTCCGGCTGCGGTCGCGGACAGCGCGGAGCGCAAGATGAGGACGTCGCTCAATAAGAGCAGTTACAAGTGCGGCGGATTTGAGCGCAAGAAGATCAGCGGCCGCAATGCGAACGGTTTCACATACGAGTATGTACTCGAAGGCGCGGCGCAGATCGGAGAAGTGCTGGTTTTCCAGAATGTGAACTGTTTTTACATGCTCTACGCCTTGAAGAAGAACCAAAAGGCGGCGCGTGTGGTCATCGACGCGATCGAGAATTCGATCAGTTTCACAAATGATAAGAAGTAGCAGATCCTGACGAAAGGGGGCACGTGCGATGGGACTTTTTTTCCGGAAAGATGATAAGAAGAGCGAAGGGTCGGGCGGCGGCCGCTCTTTTGCCAAATCTTACGACAAGGAGAAGACCAAGCCTGCGATCCGCTGCAGCATCTGTACAGGTGAGCAGGTGGCCGGATTTCTCAACAAGCGCTCGGGGCAGTTCGAGGAGATCGCTCTGATCCGCAGCCCCAAGGATCTTGAGGATTTCAAGAAGACTTACGGAATAAGCGGAGATGTGGAGAAGTTTTACTAACAAGAACAGTGAAATGAAAAAGCGGTTTCGAAGAAAAGATATCTTTTCTTCGAAACCGCTTTGGTTTTGTAATGCTCAGTCATAGAACCCCATCTGATCTTCAAGGATCGTGTAGTAAATATTATCCATCTGAATGATCTCTTCCGCATAAGGATCCCAAAGATCTGTCCAGGACTGATAATCCGGATCGTTTCTGTGGTCCGGAAGATCCGTGCTGCTCACGAGGTAATCCGCGAGATAATCGGTCATCTTCCTCGAGCCGCTCAGGTTGAGATGATCGCCGCAGTCGTGGGTGTCTGTCTTCCAGTCCATCTCGATCTTATCCCGGTCATAATTCGCGTCCAGATAAGGGACCCCGAGCTCATCAGCGAGGTCTGCGAGAGTATTGTGTAGAGAGATAGAACTATAACACACAGGGGAAGGCGCGCTGTAGAGAACAAACACGATGCCCTTGCGGCGGCAAAGCTCTACGGTTTTCTTCAAAACAGCTACATAGTACTTATTTATCCAGTGACGCTCGGTGCTGTTCCAGTCGTAGTATTCACCTCCGGTGTAACCGTCGTGACCGTCATTTACCAAAAAACCTTTAAAGTAGTGTCTTATGCTGCGCGGCTTCCAGTATTTGAGCCATACGTAATGAAAGCGCAGGAAGGGAAACTCTGTCTTGAGGCTTTCTGAGAGGAGCGATGAGGGAAATTCAAAATCCGGTGAGCTGGCGAAGAGATTGTGTCCTTCATATAGAACAGCCTTGATCGGCTGAGTCTTCAGAGCGGTCTTAAGGGCAAAATAGCTCTCAGTCGGAGTCTGCAGGTCCTGCCCGAGGTTATAGGAAGTATATCCGTAGTCTCTGTACAGTTCCATGGGAGCCAGCGAAGTGGTGCTGAGACTGTCTCCGATATTGAGCACATTGATCTGGCCTTTCTGTTCCAGTTCAAAAGCGGCCATTCGCGCGTTGCGGTCATAAATGAACTTTTTTTCAAACCAATAGCCGCCATCAAATAATACACAGAAGATCTCCAAAAGTATCACGAAGATCAACAGGAATCCGGCTATTCTTATAATTGCTTTTCGCTTCATATTTTAGTTTAATTGATTGTTTGGAAACACTGAGAAATTAGCATATTAATGAACTTTAACACACTTTCCGGGGCATTTCAATCTTTTGTTCCACTGCCTGAAGGCCTGATAAAACTATAGAGCATGGCGGGTCTTCCGACGCAGCCTTTTTCAAGTCCCTGTTCGACGATCTTCCCCGGGACCTCGTATTCCCGCTTGATCGTGCGTCTGAAATTGCCGATGTCCAGGGAGCGATCCAGGATCGCCTCGTGGATAAACCGCAGTTCGGTCAGGGTAAAAGAGTCAGTATCTTCCAAAAATCCGAATGCCAGATCTGTGTAATCGAGTTTTCCGCGCATGCGCTGAACAGCAGTCCTGATGATCCCGGCGTGGTCGAAAGCCAGGTCAGATCCGGTGACCAGCTCTCCGCCAGGTCCGGTAAGGATCATCGACTCCGCGGTCCGGGACTCCAAAGTCTCCGGCTGTTCTCCGACACTTTCCCCTGTAATCCCGTCAATTGAAAAGAGTGCAGCTTCTTCCGCGCCTGCTCCTGCAAGGAAATGAAGCTTTCCGGCGGGAACGGTTGCCAGATAGGCGATGGAGATGACCCTGGTTCTGGGATCGCGATTCACGGCAGAAAAAGTGTAAAGCTGTTCCAGGTGAACATTTTCAACACCGGCTTCCTCCCGGATCCTTCGGGCGGCCGCTTCGTCAGCAGATTCGTCCATTCTAAGGAACCCGCCGGGGATCGCCCATTTTCCCAGATAGGGGTGCTCATTTCTCCTGATCAGCAGCAGGCGGAGTTTTCTGTCCGATACTGTAAAGATCAGTATGTCAACTGTCACAGAGGGATGTTCGAACTGTGACGGATCATAATTCTGCAGATATTGCTGTTCTGACTGCATGCTGCGTGCCTGTCCTTTAAAAAATGTGAATGTCACCGCTGGTTCTGCCATCCGACAGATACAGAGTTCCGAACCGACGCGCAAGGCTTTCGGTGTCGATTCCCGCGTATTCATTAAGATGTGTGACCATCACAGAAGAGCGGTACCGGTTTCCGGCGTTATGTGAAGTCCGGCTGAAATCTTTCCTGACCCTTTCCGCCAGTAAATCCACGTCCATCATACCATATCGCAGATTTCCCTGGAAACGATTTTCAGTGTTCGTGGCGTCAGCTCTCAGATCCGGGAGGCTTTTTTTAAGCTCCCGCGCCGTGAACTCGCTCTCCATAGGGCCGTCCCCATGTCTTGTGAGATAAGAACGCGTCACATATAAGATCTCGACGTCCGCGCCGCGGAAGATGCGTTCTACGGCTTCTGCGACCCTTCCGGAGCCTGTTGTGGAAGGCGTGCTGAATTCCTGCCCCTCAGGGGAGTTTCCGTCAAGCAGAAGTCCTTGCGCGTTCTCAAACAGCACTGTCTGATAGTGCTGAAGATAGCCGTCGTCCCTGAGAGGGCAGAGAAGAAGCATGGACGCGAAATCCTGCTCAAAACGGCAGAGCAGTTCATCCCGGAAAAAGAAATCCTGCGTATCCAGGCCGCGGGTCCGATCGGCGAAATAGCCGTCTCTTAACCTCCGCAAATATGCGATCCGATCTTCCCTGTTCATGGCAGTAAAGGCCCCGAAGGAAATTCCGAAGCCTTTCTGATAGCGCAGTACAGTTTCCCAGATCCCGAACCCGCAGCTGTTGTGGAGACCGTTCTTTTCTAAAAACAGCTGATTTGTCAGCATATCCCAAGGAGTGGAGAAGCGGCAGTGAGGATTAATATATGCTTCCGGAGCTGCATGGACCGCGCGCAGATCGTCGTACTCGCGCATGAATTCCATCGGATTTACGATGAACTGCTCGGCGAAGTAGCTCGCGGCGCCCCGAAAGGATGCCGCTCCGAAATGTTTGAACACGTGCCGGCGGCCGTCTGCCAGTTCTACAGTGTGTCCACGCTGGGGCCCGCCGTTGGTCAGAACATTGATCGTGCCAAAACTGCCCGCTGCCTGAGCGCCGAAGAAATCTGTTGCCAGTCCTTTTCCCTCATCTCCGTAATTGGCTCCTATGATCAGCTTTACGTTCTGCATGACTCCTCCTTTTTGGCCTGTTTACCAGCTTGCCGTATCCAGCGCGCTGAAAAGACCGAATATCCCTCTGGATTTTTTCTCAGTCTCCGTTCCGGTATCGAATGTTACAGTTCTATCTGTTTCCCTGCAGGTCCCGCACTCCTCAAGGCACTCCAGAATGGTGCGGGGCAGTTTGTCCAGTGTGGAGACGCGAAGCCTCTTTTTCAAAAGCGGACCGAAGCTGCTTTTTATCTGACCGGCGTACCGCCTGTAGCAGTCTCCCGGGTCATCGACGGCAACGTGGAAGATCTCAAATTTTTCCAGGGCGCTCCGATACAGATCGCGGGTCTCAACGTCCCCCTGGAGGCGGTCGCCGGTCAGCTGCTCAAGCCGGCCGCCGGGAAGATAGGGATTGAGCGGCTCATCGCCCAGTGTGATGATGATACCCTTTTGTCCTCTTTTCCAGCAGTCCAGAGCGGTGTGGTGAAGTCCCATGTACCATGCGGCTGTATAAGATTCGAAACTGTTGCCCCCGCCTCCGCGCTCGAACCATATTTTGTCCAGATGCTCAGCGATCCGGATGTCTGATTCAAACTGGGAGATCTGGATCGGTCCTCTGTCATAGGACAGATCGCCGATACCCATGATCATAAATTCCACGTCTTTGTACTTATCCAGGATATCCTGCATGATCACGCCAAGGGAAGAAGCTGTTTTCAGGAGCGCTCCGCCCATGGACCCCGTGACGTCCAGCGCCAGGATCACCGGCACTGTCTGCGGATGTTCTTCACTGTCGCAGCACTCCCGGGTGACTTTGTATGGATCCAGGTCCGGGCTCAGTCCTCTCGCCCGGTACATGTCCTGCGCGCTGCGCATCCCGGAAGTATCAATGTGTCCGTCGCTCCGGACCTTTCTTCCCATTCCTGCAGAATACCTCGCAAAATCATCTCTTTTCCAATATCCTCCGCCCATTGTAAGCCTCCTTATCTATAATATTTTGCCAAAACAGTGTACTCATCTTCAGTGAATGACCGCTCAGAAGAGAAGATCCTCGTCGTCTTCAGCGTCTAAGTCGATGTCCTCGGTATCCTTGTCATCCTCATCGAACAGACCTCCGAACAGGTCGTCAAATCCGCCTCCTTTCATGAGGAGGAGAGGCATGAGCGCGTTCATATTTCCCGCGCCGGGCGCGGCCAGTGTCCCGTCTGCCGATGCTCCTGCGTTTTCAAAGAGACTGCTGATCATCATAAGCTTCATCATTTTGCCGAGGCCGCCTTTGCCGCATATGGAGGATCCGTCTCCGAACAGCGATACGATCTTGCCGTAGAACCAGGTGCTGCCCATAAAAATGTGGCGCTCGGGTAGGATCGTCTCCACAACAGATGTCTCGTAGTTGATCACTTCGATACTGTTCTTTCCGGCGCTCCTCACGCAGGCGGGCTTACCGCCGTTCAGGATAATGTCGCCGGGCTTGACTTTGGTGGACGGAATCACAAAGAACATCCCGTCGCCGAAGCTGAAGACCAGGTTGTCGCAATTGCGAAGTTTTCCGGACTTAATATCATAGCTCCGGTAACCCGAAGTGGTCCTGACCGCGATCCCGCAGGGGGACAGCATGCACATTCCTTTCTGAACCTTCATGAACATTCCGTTGAACATTGTATTCATATCTATCGTCCTCCTGTGTTTGATATAGTCATATTGACTATAATTACAATAACACCAGCCGCCGCTGCTGTCAACAGAATAATAGTCAAAAAGACTAATAAAATTCAAACAAGTAAGCGGAACAGCAGTAGAGTACCGGAAAAGGAAGATAATTCCCTGAGTTCAGAAAATGCTTACAATAATTCAGATAAGTCTGCGATATAATAATGATTGAGGAATCGGTAAATGGGGTGATTCCGCAACTATTAAGTATTCAGGAGGTATCAGGTATGGCAGTAAATCGTTTTGTCCTTAACGCAATGTCTTTCCACGGACACGGCGCGATCAATGAGATCCCCGGGATCGTAGCATCCAAGGGATTTAAGAAAGCGTTTGTAGCTTCCGATCCGGATCTGGTGAAATTCGGCGTCACCGCTAAGGTCACGGATCTTCTTGCGAAGAACGGAATTGAATTTGAAGTATATTCCAACATTAAGCCCAATCCCACGATCGAGAACGTTCAGGAAGGCGTTGACGCTTACAAAGCTTCCGGCGCTGACTTCATGATCACGATCGGCGGAGGTTCTTCCATGGACACCGGAAAGGGCATCGGCATCATCGTCAACAACCCCGAGTTCTACGATGTGCGTTCCCTTGAGGGCGTAGCACCCACCAAAAAGCGCACGGTATTCACGATCGCTGTTCCCACTACAGGCGGCACAGGCGCTGAGTCCACGATCAACTACGTCATAACCGACGTTGAGAAGAAGAGAAAATTCGTGTGCGTAGACCCTAACGATATCCCGGATGTGGCAGTAGTCGATCCCGACATGATGTCCTCCATGCCCAAGGGCCTCACAGCATCCACCGGAATGGATGCTCTGACCCACGCGATCGAAGGCTATACAACCAAGGGCGCATGGGAGCTCTCCGACTGCCTTGACCTCGAAGCGATCAAGCTCATCGCCAAGAATCTGCGTAAGGCTGTACAGAACGATCCTGACGGACGTGAAGGAATGGCTCTGGCACAGTATGTCACAGCAATGGCTTACTCCAATGTCGGCCTTGGAATCGCGCATTCCATGGCACACACCCTGGGCGCTGTCTATGACACGCCTCACGGCGTAGCCTGCGCTATGATGCTTCCGATCGTTATGGAGTTCAACAAGGACTTCACAGGAGAGAAATATAAAGCGATCGCTGAGGCATTTGATATTGACACGACCGGCATGGATCAGGAGACCTATCGCAAGGCTGCGATCGACGCGGTCCAGCAGCTCTCTGTCGACGTCGGAATTCCCACCAAGCTTGAGAAACTTAAAGAAGAGGATCTTCCTTTCCTTTGTGAGTCCGCTGCGGCTGACGCATGCGCGCCCGGCAACCCCAGAGAGGCAACTCTGGCCGACTATGAGGCAATGTTCCGCAAACTTATGTGATAAGGAGCCGGATAATCTCTTAAAAGCAGAAAAATCAGGCGCCCTGCTGTAAAGCGGGGCGCCTGTCATTTTATGAGGAGATATTTTTACATAAAAAAGACACCGTACCGGAAATCTTTCCCGGACACGGTGTCCTCGCGTGCGCCTCCAGGGACTCGAACCCTGGACACCCTGATTAAGAGTCAGGTGCTCTACCAGCTGAGCTAGAAGCGCGCAGTATGGAACTTCATAAATAAGCATTTTTGTGAAGCGAATGTTATTATAGTGTGTTCCAGACGGAAATGCAAGTATTTTTTTTGGAAAAATAGAGGAAAAATGCTTGCATAGATGTAAAGCATATGGTAAATTATTCTTGCTTCAGAAAAACGATTACGGCTCGTTGGTCAAGGGGTCAAGACGCCGCCCTCTCACGGCGGAATCATGGGTTCGATTCCCGTACGAGCTACTACAAACTGTCAGAGATCTCTGGCAGTTTTTTTCATATTTGAGAAATCTCACTGATGAATGGTGCTATCAGAAAACATATACCAAAGTGCTTGAAGGAAGGTGCGTGCACAGATGAGAGTATTGAGCAGGGGCTTTATTTTTATTGTTGGAATACTGTTTGCATTGCTGATGGCGGCTGTTTACACTGCGACTCTGTTTCTGGACCGGAACATTGACAATATATTTGAGAATTACGCTCATTGGTCGAGCGGGGGATATTACGCAGTTGCAATTCTGATATTGCTGCTGGTGATCAAAGCTGCCGATCGAAGCAGAGAAAGACCGGCCCTGGACAAAAGAGTGCTCGCATTGCTTATGACAGTCATGGCTGTGCTTGTCGCTGTGTATCAATACAAACTTTCGAGATGGATGCCTGTGAATATGGTGAGCGACTTTCAGGTCATCAGGGAAATGGCGATCAATCTGGCAGAAGGCGGCTCCTTTCAGGATCATCTTCACTACTTTCAGATATATCCGAACAATGTGGGGATCGCCGTGCTCCTCTCCTGGATCTACAAGGTCGTCGGGAGCTGGAGGAATGTCATTTTTACCGGTTTGCTGGCAACTGATATTGCTGCTGTCGTGACCGGACTGACCGTCTATAATTCTACGAAAAATACGTGGGTCACTCTTTTGGCTTCTCTCTTGGGAGAAATTCTTATCGCAATGAACTGGAGAGCGGCGATACCTTATACGGACAATTTCGCGCTTCTGTTCGTGTCGATCATAATCTGGGTTTATACTTCAGGTCTGGGGAGGGAGTACAAGGCTCCGCTCATAGCTGTATCGGGCATGATCGGCACATGGATCAAGATCACAGTCCTTATTGTCATGCTGGCGCTTCTGATAGACTGTGTCCTGAGGATGATGGCTTCAAGACCTCTGTTTCCCGGCGGGAAAAAAGAATGGATCAGGACACTCTGCTCACTTTTAGTGTGTTGTGCGATCTTTGCCGGCGGGACGGCCGCGGACAGGATGATCAGCCGGAAGTACGCATATGAACGGGACGGAAGCAGTGAAGTCGGGTGGCAGTACTATTTTATGATGGGACAGGATGAGACCGGACTCGGCACGGTGATGGGACAGAAGTACCGCGAAAAGGATGAGGAGATCAACAGCATTTATTCGACAAAAGAGGAGAGGATGTCCGCTTTCCTCAGCGAAGGAATGAAGTGGTTCAGAGAAAAGGGATTCTGGGGGAATGTTTTTTATTTTCTGGAGAAGATTGATGTCAGCTATAATGACGGTCAGTTCAATGCGATCCAGCATTATGAAGAGGACGACCTGAAACAGAACCGATTCTACAAACTGTATATCAAAGATGCGGAGTATAATTTTGTTCTATGCGATCTCATGCAAGTGACCTGGTTTCTGGTTCTTGTGATGATCGGGCTTACGTGTTTTACGGGGCTGCGGTATACTTCCCCGGACTGCGTCATACACAAGATCATCATACTTGGCATGACTTTGTACATTCTGCTGTTTGAGGACAGATCCAAGTATCTGTATATGTTTGTTCCCGCTTTTGTAGCACTCGCCGGCATATCCATGGCGGACTATCTGAAAAACAGGCAGCAGTGATTTCTGCCGGTGCGGCTTTCGGAATAAAGTGTTGGCGCCGCAGTGTGGAAAATATTCCGGCGTGATGATATCATAGAGCAGAGGTTTAAACAGCGTGCCTTAGAAGGGAGGAAGCGGATATGGACAGCATTGTGATCGGCATTGCCGGAGGAACCGGGTCCGGGAAGTCTACTTTTACAAACAGGATAAAGGAGGCGTTCGGAGACCGTGTATCTGTTGTCTACTACGACAATTACTACAAGGCGCACGATGATATTCCTCTTGAAGAGAGGGCGCTTATCAACTACGATCATCCGGATTCTTTCGAGACGGACCTTCTTGTAGAGCATTTAAAGAAGCTCAAGAGGGGGGAAGCTATTGAGTGCCCGGTATATGACTATACTATCCACAACAGGACGGATAAGACTATCCTGATCAAGCCCGCCGAGGTCATCCTTGTAGAGGGAATCCTGGTCCTTTATGACGAGCGGCTCAAGGAACTGATGAACATCAAGATCTATGTAGACGCCGACGCCGACGAGAGGATCCTTCGAAGGGTCATCCGCGACGTGAAGGAGCGCGGCAGAGACGTGGAGGGTATTGCCAAGCAGTATCTGACGACAGTCAAGCCGATGCACTATATTTTCGTGGAACCGACCAAATACAGCGCGGATCTCGTTATCAACAGCGGTCTCAATGACGTTGCTTTCGACGTGATCAAGGTCAAGATCGATACGCTTTTAAAAGAACAGCATCAAAATTAAGGAAATCGCGGATCAGAGATCAAAAAAGCGCACGGGGACAGTGCAAGCTGTTCCGCTGTGCGCTTTTTATCAGCAAGTCAGTTTTATATTTATACAGTACAACAAGCAGGAGCGGTGCGAGTATGATTACAACTTTTACAGGCCCGATGCACAGCAGTAAGAGCGAGACGATGATCAAATACTATAATAAGATCTACAACAAGGACAGTATTCTCGTCTTCAAGCCCAAGGTGGACACGAGGGACGAGGGGATCATCAGGAGCAAAGGAAGCAGTAAGTACATCGACGCGATCTGCATCAAAGAGCTGGAGGAGATAGAGAAATTTGTCAACGAGGATATTACGAATATCTTTATCGATGAGATCCAGTTCCTGAAAGGAAACGTCAAGACATTACTCAAATTATCGATCATGGACGACATCGATATCTACTGCGCAGGCCTCAATATGACTTCAGAGCAGGAGCCTTTCGGCCTCATGCCGCAGATCCTGGCGATCAGCGACAAGATCATTAACACCTATTCTTCATGTAATGTCTGCGGACGCAAAGCGATCTACACCTACTATGACGGCAACAAAGAGTCGGAAGTCCTGGTGGGGGACGAGGGCTACATGTCCCTGTGCAGGAGGTGCCTTCGCAGGATCCTGATCAGGAAGGGCGACGACAGACTGTCAAAATAGCAAATGAGGCGGTTTTTCTTGTAAACGATTTACGAATCGTTTAACATGTTTTTGTTGAGCAAATATAAGACAGATTTAAGAATAGAAAACATAAACAGAAAGGAACATATACTGATGAACGAAACACAAAAACAGATTATCCTTACAGGTGACCGCCCCACGGGACGCCTTCACCTCGGCCATTATGTCGGCTCCCTGAAGCGCCGCGTTGAACTTCAGAACTCCGGTAAATATGATGAGATCAACATTCTGATCGCCGATGACCAGGCGCTGACCGACAACGCCGACAACCCCGGCAAGATCAGGGACAATATCATCAATGTGGTCCTGGATTATCTGTCTGTGGGAATTGACCCTGAAAAGACAACGATCTGCGTTCAGTCCGCGCTGCCGGCTCTTCACGCGCTGACTTTCTATTACATGAACCTTGTTACGACAGCCCGTCTCTCCCGCAACCCCACCGTTAAGGCGGAGATGCAGATGCGCGGCTTCGCGGACGAGGGACTCCCGGCCGGCTTCTTTACTTACCCCGTCTCCCAGGCGGCGGATATCACAGCATTTGACGCGACGGTCGTTCCTGTGGGAGAGGACCAGCTGCCGATGCTTGAGCAGACCAGAGAGATCGTGCAGAAGTTCAATTACACATATGGCGAGACCCTTGTCATGCCCAGAGCCATGATCCCCGAGAATGAGACCCAGCGCAGACTTCCCGGCGTAGACGGCAAAGCCAAAATGAGCAAATCTCTCGGAAACTGCATCTATCTCAGCGACACTGCCAAAACTGTCAAAAAACAGATCAACGGCAAGATGTTCACGGATCCCACGCACCTTCGCATCGAGGATCCCGGACACACAGAAGGAAATGTCGTCTTCACATATCTGGATGCTTTCTGCACGGACGATCACTTCGCGGAATATCTGCCCCAGTACGCTAATCTTGAGGAGATGAAGGAGCATTACCGCCGCGGCGGACTCGGAGACGGCGTCTGCAAGAAGTTCCTGATCAACGTCCTTGAGGAGGAACTTAGTCCTATCCGCGCGGAGAGAGAGAAATGGGAGGCTGATATTGACAGCGTCTACGATATTCTCAGAGAGGGAACTCTCAGGGCGCAGGAGAAGACAAACCGCACGCTTGAGCGCGTCCGCAAAGCGATGAGGATCAACTATTTTGACGACCGCTCGATCGTAAAAGAGTGGGAGGAGCTTCTGAAAGAGGCCGCGCAGCCCAGAAGAAGATAACTGCAGCAGGCAGGCTGTTAAAATTGCGATAAATAAAGGTTTTTTGAACGTTTTAAGCGATATACCGCTTTAAAAGATGTTCCTGTGTCGTGTATAATGATAGAGAACAGAATAGCACTTTTTAAAGAGTGTATTTCATATTAACTATTCACAAACGCGTTTTAAAGGAGAGGATAGGACATGGCCGAGAAAAAAGCAGCTGCGAAAGCAGCGGAAGAAAAAGCGACAAAGGCAGTCGAAGAGATCAAGGAAGCTGCTCCTGCCGTAGAGGCACCTAAGGAAGAAGCTCCCAAGGCGGATGCGCCGAAGGAAGAAACTCCCAAGGCAGTGAAGAAGCCCGCAGCTAAGAAGACTACAGCGAAGAAAGCTGCAGCTAAGACGACCAAGGCTGCAAAGGAAGAGGATTCCGAGAAGAAGGAAGAGGCTCCCAAGGCGGCTAAGAAGACCGCTACCCGCAAGACCACAGCAAAGAAGGCGGCGGCAAAGGCAGATCCTGAGAAAGCTCCTGCAAAGAAGACTACTAAGAAGGCGGCGGCTAAGAAGGAAGAAGCTCCTGCAGCTGAGGAAAAGGTAGCGGCAGCGAATCCTGTTGCCGAGAAGATCAAGGCAGGCGCCGGTCCTGCTATTGAGGAAGTTAAGGCAGAAGTTCCCGCAGAGGAGATCAAGGCAGAAGCTCCCGCAGAGGAGATCAAGGCAGAGGCTCCCACAGTGGAAGAAGCTCCCGAGGCGGCACCTCTTCCCGAGCCCAGAAGAAGCATCGCGTTTATCGGTTCCGAGTGCTATCCTTTCGTAAAGACCGGCGGTCTCGGCGACGTTATGTACGCGCTTCCCAGGGCTCTGGTAGCCCAGAACTGCGACGTCAAGGTCATCCTTCCCAGATATAAATGCATCCCTCAGAAGTATCAGGAGAAGATGGTCTATCGCGGAGCATTCCACATGGATCTGTGCGCTGACGGACGCACCTACTATGTAGGCATCATGGAATACGTATGGGACGGCGTTGTCTATGACTTCATCGACAACGAAGAATTCTTCAGCGTAGGCAAGCCTTACACAAACCTTATTGACGATATTCCGAAGTATTGCTATTTTGGCAAAGCTGCTCTTGCGGCCCTCAATTATATGGACTGGATCCCGGATGTGATCCACTGCCACGACTGGCAGGCAGGCCTTGTGCCGGTCTATCTGCGCACTATGTTCGACAACACGCCGATCGCGCGCGCCAAGGTTATGATCACGATCCACAACCTGAAGTTCCAGGGTATCTACAATATTCCTACCATCAAGTACTGGTCGGGACTTCCGGATTATGTGTTCAACAAGGACGCTCTCAAACAGGGCTATGACGACGCCAATATGTTCAAGGGCGGCCTGGCTTACTCCAACGTGATCACCACTGTCAGCGGAACTTATGCACAGGAGATCCAGACTCCTTTCTACGGCGAGAACCTGGATGCGCATCTGCGCTATCATTCCGGTAAACTTCACGGTATCGTCAACGGTATCGACTACGGCATGTGGGATCCCTCTACGGACAAACTGCTGGCAGCTCCCTATGACGTAACAGACGTCATCGAGAAGAAGAAAAAGAACAAACTGGCTATGCAGGAATCTCTGGGACTTGAGCAGGACGAGAACAAGTTCGTGATCGGACTGATCTCCCGTCTGACAGATCAGAAGGGTCTTGACCTTGTCAACGCGATCGTGCCTCAGCTGATGGATGGCAATACACAGGTCGTGGTTCTCGGAACCGGCGACGCTTTTTACGAGGATTCCTTCCGGTATTATGAGAATGCGTACAAGGGAAGCTTCTGCGCGTACATCGCTTATGATGAGAGCCTGGCACACGGCATCTATGCCGGCTCAGACGCATTCTTCGTTCCGTCCAGGTTCGAGCCTTGCGGACTGACCCAGCTGATCGCTATGCACTACGGCACAGTGCCGATCGTTCGTGAGACCGGCGGCCTCAAGGATACTGTCGAGCCTTTCAACCAGTACACGGGCGAAGGCAACGGCTTCACATTTGACAGATATGAGTCCGGACTCCTTCTGGATGCGACTAACAGAGCCAAGACCATCTACTTCGAATACCGCGAAGCATGGGATGAGATCGTTAAGCGCAATATGAACAAGGATGTTTCCTGGGAAGTTTCCGCGAAGCAGTATCGTCAGCTGTATGTTGAAATGACACAGTAATCAGTACATAAAAAGAGGGGCTGTCGCACTAATCTAAAGCGACAGCCCCTTATGCGCTGAAAAGAAAACTGGGAATTGTCCAAAAATTGGTTTTAGGTTATAGTTTGCTTGTTGCGGAAAACGTTTTCCTAAAGGAGAATTATAATGGAAAGAAGTGCCATATATCACAGAATGTCAGAACAGTACTGCTATTGTCTAGATAATGACCACCTGATAATCAATATCAAAACAGGATATGATGTCGATAAAGTGTTTATCATATACGGCGACCCCTACGAGGCGGGGATTATGGGCGGAAACGAGCGCTGGAGCGGAAAAAGA
>CADBIU010000035.1 GCA_902794825.1 uncultured Lachnospiraceae bacterium | reverse complement strand
TTCATTCCATTTATCAGGATAGTATTGAGTTTTCAATGTTCATCCGGGTAAGCCTCGGTCAAAATATCGGCTAATCAGACTTCAATTCCGAAAGCCTATACCCAAGTGTCCCGACAACCCCAAGATCCCCGACAACCCCAAGATCCCCGGCAACCCCAAGATCCCCAAGCAAAAAAACACCCCCGGCCGCCAAAAACCGGCGCCCGGGGGCATCAAATACAAAGATTACAGGATTATTTGCTCAGATCTACGCTGCGGATGATCTTACGCAGAGGAAGGACGGACTTCGCGTTGACGGAGAGTTCGTCGATGCCCATGCGCAGGAAGGTCTCGGTCAGAGTCGGGTCTGCGCCGAGCTCGCCGCAGATGCCTACCCATGTGTTGTGTCTGTGGCCTGCGTCGATGGTCATCTGGATAGCCTTGAGGACTGCCGGGTGATGCGTGTCGGAGAATCTCTCCAGCTTCGCGTTCTGGCGGTCGATCGCGCAGGTGTACTGTGTAAGGTCGTTTGTGCCGAGGGAGAAGAAATCAACTTCTTCTGCCAGATCGTCAGCTACAAGGACAGATGCAGGAGTCTCGATCATGATGCCGAGCTGATACTTGCCGATCTTGTGGCCTTCTTTGATGAGCTCAGCCTTGCACTCCTCGAGGAGAGCCTTAGCTTCCATGAGTTCCCACTTGGAGATGATCATGGGGAACATGATGCCCATGTTGCCGAATGCGGAAGCACGCAGAAGGGCTCTGAGCTGTTTCTTGAAGAATTCCTTCCTGGTCAGGCAGATGCGGATCGCTCTGAAGCCCAGTGCAGGGTTCTCTTCCTTGTCGAGGTGCATGTAGTCGATGGTCTTGTCTGCGCCGATATCGCAGGTACGGATGATGACCAGCTTCGGAGCCAGAGTCTCGACGACGCGCTTGTAAGCGGTGAACTGCTGCTCTTCTGTCGGCTCCTCTTTGCTGTTGAGGTATACGAATTCGGAGCGGAAGAGGCCTACGCCTTCAGCATCGTTCTCGTTGACGGAGCCCAGATCGGAAGGGCCGCCGATGTTGGCATAAACGTGTACGCTTGTGCCATCGAGGGTTACGCTGGGTTTGCCCTTGAGTTCCTGGAGCAGAGCAAGTTTCTTGACATCTTCCGCATGCTTCGCGGACAGGGTCTTCATCAGGTCGTCGGTGGGCTCGATGTATACGCAGCTGTTGTAGCCGTCGAGGATAGCCATCTTGCCATCCCAGCTGTCATCGATGTCCTTGCACTGGATCAGTGAAGGCAGGTTCATAGAACGAGCCAGGATCGCAGTGTGGCTGTTGGAGGAGCCTTCTCTGGTGATCATACCAAGAAGAAGGGACTTGTCCAGTTTAACTGTCTCTGAAGGAGCAAGGTCCTCAGCAACAAGGATGGAGGGCTCTGTGCCCTGCATGCTGCTGGTGTCATTGCCCATCAGGAAGTCGAGAACGTCTGTCTCAACGTCGAGAAGGTCAGCGCTTCTGGCCTTCATGTAGGGATCATCCATCTCAGCGAACATCTGCGCATACTCGTCAAATGCGGTCTTGGTCGCATATTCAGCGCTTCTCTTCTGGCCGGTGATGATCTCTTTGGCGGCATCCTGCAGATCTTCATCTTCCAGCATCAGCTGGTGTGCCTCGAAGATACCTGCGCTCTCTTCGCCCGCGTCCTTTTTAGCTTTCTCATAGAGAATGCCCTGCTGTTTGATAGCCTTTTCGATTGCGGCGTCGAAACGCGCGACTTCCGCTTCGACATCTTCAATCTGGTTCATGTTGATGTCATAGACGGGAGCTTTGTAGATCTTGATCTTGCCGATGGCGATTCCGTTAAGGATGCTCTTGCCGGTTGCAACTACCATAATTTTACCCTCCTTGTTAAAAAAGAGTGGCTGTCCGGTTATTTCCCGAACAGCCACGCCTGTCAATTCATCAGAATTAGAAGTTCTCTTTCAGGAATTTCTCGATTGCTGCTGCGCAAGCTTCTTCGTCGTCACCCTCAACCTGAACGTTGATGGTGTCACCCTGTTTAACAGCCATTCCCATAAGTGCAAGGAGCTTTCTCATATCGCAGCTCTTGTCGCCCTTCCAAACAGTGATCTTGGAAGCATACTTCTTTGCCTCTTTTACGAGGATTCCGGCGGGACGAGCGTGGATTCCGAGCGGATCAGTTACAGTAAAGGTAATTTCTTTCATGGCGTTTCTCCTTTTTGCTTTGTATTCTTTTCCCGAAATCCGCCGAGCAGACATCGGATAACTAAACACATTATACTACAATTTCCCTATATGAAAATAGTCCTCAATCAAATTTTTATGAAAATTGAATGGGGACTATCGCTTATTTAGGCGATTTTACACAAAATGTAATAAATTCAGCACCTCGGGGAATCATCTAAGATCTATCCGGAAAACAAGCTTTCCGGATAGATCTTAGATGTTTTCCCGAGGCGGACAAGGCGCGCAGCGCCTCTGACCGTTTACAGTCCCGAATGCGAAGCATTCGGGACTGTAAAAGCGCAGAATCATCATTGATAAATCAGTTCTTACTCAGCGTCAGCTCCCAGCTTGACATCTGTGAAGTCGTCGGAGTTGGTCAGCAGAACAACTACGCAATCAGGGTGGTTCGCCTTCTTGATGGCTTCACGGTCAAATGTCATGATGACCTGGCCGGCCTTGACCTTGTCGCCAACTGCGACCTTGTCGTCGAAGCCTTCGCCGTTCATGGCAACTGTATCGACGCCGACGTGGATCAGAACTTCAAGACCTGCGTCATTGGAAATACTGATCGCATGCTTGGAATCTGCAACAGTCATGATCTCGCCGTCGAAAGGAGCAAATACAACGCCCTCAGTGGGATTAATACCTACGCCTTCGCCCAGGACGCCGGAAGCGAATGTGTCATCCGGAATGTCAGCCTGTGCTACAACAGTACCGATCGCGGGAGCAATGACCTTGCCCGCATTGCAGCTGATTACTGCGTTTGTGGGAGCTGCTACTGTGGGAGCAGGAGCTGCTGCCTTCTTGGGCTCTTCCTCTTTCCAGATGGTCGTTGTGATGAAGAACGCAATACCACCGGAGACCAGAAGAACGAATGTATACAGTAAAGGATTGTTAATGGTCAGATATCCGGGAATACCTGTTACGCCGTAAGCTTTAGCTCCGATCTTCAGGAATGCCGCCAGGAGTGCGCCTGCCGCGCCGCCGATCATACCGCCGATGAAAGGCTTCATGAAGCGCATGTTGACACCGAAGATAGCGGGCTCTGTGATACCCAGAGCTGCAGACAGAGACGAAGGAACTGCTACAGCCTTGGTCTTGTTATTCTTACTCTTGAAAGCAACTGCAAGGCAGGCGCCGAACTGTGCAAAGTTTGCGGCGGATGCGATCGGCATCCAGGTGTTGAGGCCGCCCTCGACAGACAACATACCGGCCTCAATGACGTTGTACATATGGTGAAGACCCATGACAACGGTAATGGGATACAGCGCACCCATGATCATAGAACCGAATGCGTTGGAAACCAGAGCTTCTGCACCCTTAAGAACCAGGCTCTCCAGATTGGAGAAGATCGGGCCAATGATCGTCAGTGTGACGAGTGCAGTGACCAGAACGGTTGTCAGAGGAGTAACGAACAGGTCGATCATCTCCGGAACATGCTTGTGGAGCCATGACTCAATCTTGGACATAAAGAGGACTGCCAGCATAACGGGGATTACGTGACCCTGATAGCCTACACGGTTGATAGGAAGGATCGGTCCGAACAATCTCCACTGTGGTATACCGCCTAGCGATTCTATCGTAATCGCACCCGTTTTCGCATTTTCTGTCCAATCAATCAGATAGGGGCTCACTCCGTTTATATCTTTTCCGATATATTTCGCAACCGCCTCGACGTTGGCAACGTTCCAGCCGTTCAGGAAAGCGGAGTGGATCATCAGAAGGCCGATGACTGCTCCCAGGAAAATATTGCCTCCGAATACCCTTGCTGCGGAGACCGCTACGATAACAGGCAAATATGCGAAAGCAGTGTTTGCTACTGTATCAAGGAAGCCGTACCAGTCGGACGCCTTGAAGGCGGGACCGAACGGAAGGTTATCGTTACCGAGAGCCTCGACCAGACCCATCATAAGGCCGGACGCCACGATCGCGGGCAGGATCGGAACGAATACGTCGCCGATGGGCTTCAGAAGGCGGATGTACAAAGGCTGCTTAGCAGCAGCTGCTGCCTTTACCTCTTCCTTTGATGCCGCTGAAGCACCTGTGATTGCGAGGAACTCATCATACACTTTGTTTACGGTGCCTGTTCCGATGATCAGCTGCAGCTGTCCGTTGGACTCGAACATTCCCTTGACACCGTCAACGTTTTCCAGCGCCTCTTTGTTGACCTTGCCGTTATCAGCGATAACCAGACGAAGTCTTGTGGCGCAGTGCGCTGCGGATACGACGTTCTCGCCGCCGCCGATATTATCAGCGATTTCTTGGGCACACTTATGATAATCCAATGCCATAAAAATTCCCTCCCTTTCATTTGAGTTTTATGGTTTTTGTGTGAACTGTAATCGTTTTCAGTCCCCTACCAGTTTATTTTAATTTAAGATTTATTGTATGTAAACAGTGTTTTCCATAAAACTTGCAGGGTGCTATTTGTGCAAAATATCCAATTCCCGCTCGTTATTATGTTCACACTTTTACATATCTCCGAATGGTCGCTTTTCCGACCATTCCATCAGACCAGCCCCAGCTGCTCGAAAGCCTTTGCCAGGCCGTCTTCCTCTACTGAAGGGCACACGACATCGCTGATCTTCTTGAGAGCTTCCGCTCCGTTGGCCATGCAGACGCTGGTTCCGACTGTCTGTATCATCTCCAGGTCGTTCATGCTGTCGCCGAAGCCATAGGCGTCGGAGATCGGAACGCCGAGATGAGCGCAGACCCGCTCGATCGCGCGGCCCTTGTCGTATTTGCGGTTGATCAGTTCGCCGTTGATGCATCTGTGCGCCGGATCCGTGATCTCCTGCACGACAAAATTGTATTTGTCCTCCAGGGCCTCCTTTGCAGGGATGAGCTGCTCGGGGTGCAGGCACATGATGACGACTTTGTAGGCCGGCGTTCCGTCATATTCGCTGATCGGGCGGATATGGAGACTGCTTGCCAGCGCCTTGCGCCAGCGCTCTATCTCGCTGTTTCCTTTGCCGTCTTCACCGGCGTGTTTATCCAGGAAAGCGCCGAGATTCTCGTCGCCGAAGGCGCCGTCTTTGCACTCAATGGTGCAGAAAACGCCTTCCCCGTGCAGTTTTTCCACAGCCAGTTCCATCTCTTCCCCGGCCATGGGCATGTCGTAGATCAGTTCGTCGCCGACGGTCACATAGCCGCCTGCGCAGGCGATCACGCCGTCAAAGCCGTATTTGAGCAGCGGCTCCAGCATTCCGGGGTTTCTTCCCGAGCAGAGAAAGACCAGATTGCCCTTCCTCTGCGAAGCCCGGATCGCGTCAAGGGCGCTCTGCGGAGGCTCGTTGGATCCGGGCATTGTCAGCGTTCCGTCTATGTCAAGAAATATAAGTTTAGGACTCATTTTCCTCCTAACTTCAGATTTTCTAACCGGGCCTGACCCGGTGATCGTTTAGTCTCTAAACCGAGCCGCGCTCGATGATCCGGTAACTGAGCATTACATTGCCCGGCTCCACACCATTATTACGGCCCGCGTCCTGTTCATCCTCTCTCTCTATCAGTTTCAGGAGAAGCCGCGCCGCCTCAGATCCGCAGCGCTTCTGGTAGAACTGCACTGTCGTCAGCTCGGGCTGCGAAACCAGATCGGCCCAGTTGTTGCCTATTCCGGCGATCCTGACATCTTCCGGGATCCTGCGTCCCTTCTCTCTGAGCGCCTTCATAGCGCCGTGAGCGATGACGTCTGTCGCGCAGACGACGCTGTCGAGATCCGGATATTTCTCCAGCAATTCCATCATAGCCGTGTATCCGTCCTGGGAATTAAAATTCGCAATGCGAATAGGCAGCTGCTGCGCGTCATACCCTGCTCTGCGGAGCGCCTCCTGTGCCCCTTCGCGTCTGGCGAGGCCGGCGGCCAGGTCAGCCTCCGGAGCGCCAATGTAGACAAATCTTTTCCCGCCTTTTTGTATAAACAGTTCTGTAAGTTCACGCATAGCATTGAAGTCGTCGTGATAAACACAGTGCAGCCGGTCAAAATTCTGACCGGTGATCACCAGCGGCACGCTGCAGTTTTCCAGTGATCTTTTCTTGATGTCGGTAAGCGTGGTGGCCATAAGGATGATCCCTGCCACGCGGTTGCTCTGCATGATGTCGAGATACTGAAGTTCTCTGTCTCTGTTCGTGTCCGAGTATCCAAGGACCGTCAGGTAGTCCATCGACAGCAGTTCCTCCGTGATGCCCTCCATCATCAGATTGACCGATTCAGAATAAATCCTCGGCACAATAATGCCGACCTGTCTCACCCTGCCTGTTCTCATGGTCTTGGCCATGAGGTTGGGCCGGTATCCGGTCTCCTCGATCGCGCGGGCAACCCGTTCCTTTTTGTCCTTGCTCAGCGGCCCTCCGTTGAGGTACCTGCTGACGGCTGCGGGGGAAACCCCCGCAAGCCTGGCGACTTCCTTAATTGTCATTTTCGATTCTCCCCCAGAATTGTCCAATGCAAGTGTCAGGAAATACAGATTACTATTCCTCAGCTTTTTCTGTAGTTTTCTTAGCGGCTGTAGTCTTCTTAGCCGCAGGTTTTTTCGCGGCGGTCTTCTTAGCTGCGGGTTTCTTCTCAGCTGCCGCTTTCTTGGCTGCGGGTTTCTTCCCGGCTGCTGCCTTCTTAGCTGCGGGTTTCCTGGCAGCTGTCTTCTTAGCAGCAGGTTTCTTCTCGGCTTCCGCCTTCTTCTCAGCCGGAGCAGCTTCCTCGGTTCTTCTCTCGATCTTCGGATGCTGTTTTTTGACAAAAGGCTTGTTGAAGGTGGTCATCAGCCATACGAAGCTGTAGCCGGGAATATTGATGGCCTTAGCTGACTTGGGCTCGCCGGTGACGAGGTCATAGTAGTCCTCCATCTCGTTGACCCATGCAGTCTGCTCATTCTCGCTGAAGTTAAAGAAGGCAAGAAGCTTCTCGCCGTTGTAGTATCTGCCGATGCCCAGGATGTGATCGTTCCAGGGCTCGATGATCCATGCGTCCGCTTCGTTCTCGAATACGCAGTACTCGGCGCGGATCTCTTCCAGCTGGCGAAGGGCCTTGAAGATGATGTTCTCCCTGGTGCCCTCAACGTTTCGAAGCTCGGCTTCCTCCCAGTTCATGTCGCCCCTGTGCAGGTAGCGGCTGTCGTCGGCCTTGATCGGATCATCGTGATAGGTGTAATCGTTGAGCTGGCCGATCTCGTCGCCCGCGTACAGGACCGGGATTCCGCTCTGGGTCAGCAGGAAAGCGTGCAGCATGATGTCAAGGCTGATGCCGCGTTTGACCTTCCACTCGTTCTTCTCGTATTCCGCCGCCTCGATGCCGCAGAGGGAAGCTGTCGTTCCGCAGAGTCTGGCGTCTCCAAGGCGGGGATCGTCGTTGTAGAGCTCGCCGCGGGCGTCGCTGTTGTAGCCCTTGCCGGTGAGATAGTCGTTGAGGTATTTCTTGTGAGGCACTTCCGTGATGCCGAACTGTTTGAGATACTCGTAGTCCAGGCCCCAGCCGATGTCGTCGTGGCAGCGCAGGTAGTTGAGGAATGTATACTCATGAGGCAGCGCGAAAACCGCTTCCATCTGGTGGCGGAGCAGGCGCACGTCGTGGGTCGCCACGGTGTGCCATGTGCTTGCCATAGTGGTCACGTTGTAAAGCATGTGGCACTCGGGTTTCTCGATGGTGCCAAAATAGGGAACGACCTTGCTCGGTTCCATAACAACTTCGCCGAGCAGCAGCGTTCCGGGGCAGACGACCTCGGTAGCCATGTGCATCAGGCGGACAAGAGTGTGCACCTGGGGCAGATTGCGGCAAGGCGTGCCGATCTCTTTCCAGATGTAAGGCGTCGCGTCCAGGCGGATGATGTCCACGCCGTGGTTGCAGAGGTTGAGCATGTCAGCCGTCATGTCGTTGAAAACGACCGGATTCGCATAGTTGAGATCCCACTGATAGGGCCAGAATGTGGTCATGACAACCTTGTTCACTTCCGGGCACCAGGAGAAGTTGCCGGGCGCGGTCTGAGGGAAGACCTGAGGAACGGTCTTCTCGAACTCGTTCGGAATGGTCCAGTCATCGTAGAAGAAGAAACGATCCTGGTACTCCTTCTCTCCTGCCTTCGCGCGCATTGCCCACTCATGATCCTCACTGGTGTGGTTCATGACGAAGTCGAGACATACGCACATTCCGCGGGTGTGGCAGTCGTCCGCCAGCTCAGCCAGGTCTTCCATAGTACCCAGTTCGGGCTGAACCTTGCGGAAGTCAGAGACAGCGTAGCCGCCGTCGCTGCGGTCCTTGGGGCTCTCCAGCAGAGGCATCAGGTGCAGGTAGTTGACGCCGCACTCCTGGATGTAATCCAGATGGCTCTTCACGCCCTTCAGGTTTCCGGCAAAGCAGTTCGTGTACATGAGCATTCCGAGCATGTCGTTGCCCTTGTACCAGTCGGGAGACGCCTCGCGCGCTTCGTCCCACTCACGGAGCATGGGGCTTCTCTTCTCGTAGTAGTCATACATCATGTCGCAGAAGTAGTCGAAAGCCTGCTGGTCGTTGTGATACAACTCACTGTAAAGCCATTTCAGTTCGTCATAGTGCTTGGCAAGACGGTTTTTAAACGTCTTGTCCCATTTTTTGTCTTCAAACATATAACCCTCCTATATAGTTATTCAACAAATTGTAATCGATTTCATTATAAATTATTGTGCATTACTGCGCAATTTTGATAACGACGAATCTGTAGTAGTGTTTTTGTGCATTTTGCCACGGATGGATTTCTAAGGTTTTTCAGGGGCTTTTGAGCCGCTCCCAGGGCGCAAAAAGAGCGCTGCACCTGCAGTAAAATCAGCAAGTACAGCGCTCTCTTCCCTTATTTCACAAGAACCGCGGCCGACTCCGGCGCCAGTTCGATCTCCAATATTCCGTCTTCCACGCGGTAGACCGTTCTGGGGTAAGCCAGAAAGCCGCTGATGTTCGTCAGAAACCTCAGTTTTATGTTGCAGTCAGCCGGAACTCCGGCGTAAATAACGGGAATCCTGATCTTTACAGGGTCGTTTCCGTTGTTGACGGCCACCACTACAGAGGACTCTCTGTCAAATCTGCCGTAAGAAATAACGTGAGGCTCATCCGCGAGGCGGATCAGCGAGCCTTTCCGCAGGCAGCTGTATTCCTTGTGCATTCTGATCAGCTCTTTGTGGAAGCGGATCATCTCCCGGTCCTCCCTGCCCCAGGGGTAGGTGCGCCGGTTATCCGGATCCGTGAAGCCGCACAGGCCCGCCTCGTCTCCGTAGTAAAGGGTCGGCGCGCCGGGCCAGGTCAGCTGAATGACCGCCGCCTCGCGGTAAACGCTCTCCCGCACATCCTCTGCCGCCGCCTGGGTTCCCAGGAGCGAGACTCTGCCCACTTTCAGGCCTGTCCTTGTCAGAAAACGCGAGTGGTCGTGATTGGAGAGCTGGTTCATGCTGCACATAAGCGGCGCCTGAGGCATGTCCTCCTGCCCCTTCCACTTCATAGCTGTCCAGAATCTCTCCGGATCGCCTATATAACTCGGGTGGAAAGCGTCGTTGTGCTTCTCCATGCCTGTCAAAAACCAGGTGACAGGGTCCATGAAGCCCTCGTAGTTCATGATCGTGTCCCACTCTCTGCCTCCCAGCCAGTGCGCCGAGTTCATGTAGTTCTCGGCGAGGATGAGGGCTTCGGGGTTCGCTTTTTTGACCACTTTGCGGAAGCGCTGCCAGAAGTAGTGGTTGAAGACCTCGGAATGGCCAAGGTCCGCTGCCACATCCAGTCTCCAGCCGTCCGCGTTGTAGGGGGGTGATACCCATTTGGCCGCCACCCGCAGAATCTCGTCGCGCAGCTGCATGGACTCCTCATAGTTGAGCTTGGGAAGGGATGAGAATCCCCACCAGCTCTCGTAAGAGTCGTTGTCCGGCCAGTCGTCTTTCTGGAAGTCAAAATACTGCCGGTACCCCGAATCCTTCCTGCCATAAGCGCCCGGCGCGTAATTGCCGGTGTTGAGATAGATCTTCTCCCGGTCCAGCCAGCGGTGGAAAGAACCGCAGTGGTTGAATACGCCGTCCAGGATCACCCTGATCCCGCGCATGTGCGCCTCCCGGACCAGATTCGCGAAGAGCCGGTCGCTGGCCTCGAGATTTGCGGGGTCTGTCACCCTCACCTTATACTTCTCCGCCTCGCGGTTGTCCAGAGAACCTCTGGGCAGGACCTTGCCGCGGTCGTGCACTATTTTGCCAAAGTGGGGGTCTATGTGGTCGTAATCCTGGGTGTCATATTTGTGATTGGATGGTGAGACGAAGATCGGATTGAGGTAGATGACCTCCACGCCGAGGTCCTCGAGGTAATCGAGCTTGTCCATGATGCCCTGGAGGTCGCCGCCGTAGTGCTCCCGGGTGTCGTCGGCCGCGGGCGGACAGTACCAGTCCTCGATCTGCAGGACCTGGCCGCCGTTATAGGCGTACTCGCCGGTCAGTACATCGTTGTCAGGGTCGCCGTTGCAGAAACGGTCCGTGAAGATCTGGTACATCACTGCGCCGTTGGCCCAGTCGGGGATCTTGAATTCCGGGGCATAATACCACCAGCCTTCCGTGCCGGTCTTCTCCTCAGGGGTTTCGCCGGATTCATCAGCCGTTTTATCTCCGGCCTCATCGCCCCATTCGATACCGGTGCGCTTGTACAGGAACTCTTCGCCGGTCCGGACCAGCCGGATCCGGAAGGCGTACCGCACTGGCCTGCCGTCGCTGACCACTTCCGCCGAGAAATAGATGAAATGTGCGTTTTCCTTCTCTACGCGCATGGGGATCTCGCCCAGGTCCGTCAGCAGCACACAGTTATCCGCGTCTCCCGCTGCTGTGCGGAGGCGGATGCGGATCACATATTGTTTTCTGCCATTCCTTCGTAGAGGCTTTATTGTCTGGACGTTCAGGAACTCCGGCGTCTGGTCTGAAAACAACGCCTTAGTATTCAGTGCCTCATGCTGCATAAAAACACCCCTTTTTTCGGACAACGTAAAAAAGACAGCGCTTGGGGGACTGTCTTTTTTAGAGAAGGTATTCTTCTAAATGGGGTATAGCAAAAACTTATAATGTATTGGGGGGTTACAAGTGTATAGTAACAAATCGCTCTAAAAAGATAAATTCGCAGAATTCACAAAGTTCACAAAAGCAGAAAAAGTGATTTGTGCATTATCGCCAATATCCTTTATTGCCCCAGGTAAGTTCAGGCTTCCCTTGATTTCGAATGCCGTTATTCCCGGTTTTTCCGGGAAAACAGGCTGCACAGCCGGCCTTCGCCGGCTATCCCCTCTCCTGATAAACGTTATACCCGTTCGGTTTTTAATTAAATCTGCCTGGTTTCCAAGTCTTCAGGCTCAAATTCCTGATCTGCCGTTTCATCTGTCCGCACGAACAGAGCGTCAAACTCCTCGCCGGTGATCTTCTCTTTCTCGATCAGGAGGTCAGCCGCCTTGTAGAGGATGTCCTCATTGGCCTTGATGATCTCTTTGGCTTTCGCGTAACAGTCGCTGATGATGCGGCGCACTTCTTTGTCGATCTCGCCTCGGACATACTCACTGTGCTTGTTCTCATGGCCCAGGTCATAGCCCAGGAAGACGTCGTCGGTCTCCTGCTCGTAATTGATGGTGCCGATCTTATCCGACATGCCGTAGCGCATGACCATGTGCCTTGCGATGTTGGTCGCCTGGCGGATATCCGCGGAAGCGCCCGTCGTGATATCGTCGAGCACCAGTTCCTCCGCGATCCTGCCTCCGAGACTCACCATGATCTCCTCAAGCATCCTGCCCTTGGTCATGTACATCATATCCTGCTCGGGAAGCTGCATCGTGTAGCCTCCGGCTCCCATTCCGGTGGGAATGATGGAAACTGTGTAAACACGTCCAACCTTAGCAAGCTCGTGGAAAAGGATCGCGTGACCGGTCTCGTGGAACGCGGTGATCCTCTTCTCCTCGGGCGTGATGACATGGCTTTTCTTCTCCTTGCCGATGCCGACCCGGATGAAAGCGTCCTTTATATCGGACTGCATGATGTAAGCGCGGTTTACTCTCGCGGCGCCTATAGCCGCCTCGTTCATGAGGTTCTCAAGATCCGCTCCGGAGAAACCTGCAGTTGTGCGGGCGATCTCTTTAAGATCTACGTCCTCGCCCAGAGGCTTATTTCTGGAATGGACCTTAAGGATGTCCTCGCGGCCCTTCACATCAGGTCTTCCCACAGAGATCTTCCTGTCAAAACGGCCCGGACGAAGGATCGCAGGATCCAGAACGTCCACTCTGTTGGTGGCCGCCATGACGATGATCCCCTCGTTGACGCCGAATCCGTCCATTTCCACCAGCAGCTGGTTCAGAGTCTGCTCGCGCTCGTCGTGGGAGCCGCCAAGGCCCGTGCCTCTGCGTCTCGCCACCGCGTCGATCTCGTCAATGAATACGATGCAGGGTGAATTCTTCTTGGCGTCGTCAAACATATCTCTGACGCGGGACGCGCCAACGCCGACGAACATCTCGACGAAGTCCGAACCGGAAATGCTGAAGAAGGGCACGCCTGCCTCTCCGGCGACGGCCTTGGCCAGCAATGTTTTGCCCGTGCCGGGCGCGCCTTCGAGCAGCACGCCTTTCGGAATGCGGGCGCCCACTTTCGTATATTTGCCGGGATCCTTCAGGAAATCGATGATCTCCTCGAGGTCCTCCTTCTCCTCCTGAAGACCCGCCACGTCGTCGAGCGTCACGCCGCTGTTTCTTGCCAGCCTGGCCTTACTCTTGCCAAAATTCATCATCTTGGCGTTGGATCCGCCGCCCATGTTCTGCGCGTTCATCATGTAGAAGAAGAACAGGCAGACCACAACGATCAGGATCGTCGGCAGCACGCTGACCATGAACAAATTGTCGGAAGGGATGTCCCTGACCACAGGTACGATCCCGGCCTCCCGCGCAGTCTGCTCGATCACCGCGATCTGCGTCGCGTACAGGGTATTGCGGGTGTTGTCCTTCAGCGTCACCACTGCGTAGCCCGTGTCATTGTCGCGGTTGGGCGTGATCGTCACGCTCTCAACATTACCGCTTTTCAGGTCTTCCTGAAATTTCTCAAGCGTATAGCTCTCCTGTCCCGCCGAGAACGATCCTCTCACCATCGGCGAAAAGACGAAGATGAACATCATCAGGATCAGTATCGGGATCAAAAGACTGTTATACGGTCTCGGTCTCTGTTTATTATCCAAAACACTACCTCAGTTATCATTGCGTCAAAGTCAAAATATTACTCCTCGGAGAACTCAACCACCCCGATAAAAGGAAGATCTCTGTATCTCTGGTCGTAATCCATTCCATATCCGACCACGAACTGGTCCGGGATCACAAAGCCTGTGTAATCCACATCCAGATCCACCACGCGGCGCTCCGGCTTGTCAAGCAGTGTGATGGTGCGCACGCTCGCGCAGCCTCTCTGTCTGAAAACCTCTTCAAGGTAGAAAAGAGTGCGTCCGGAGTCCACGATATCCTCCACAATAAGGACATCGAGTCCGTCGATCGGATCGTCCAGATCCTTTCTGATCCTGACAATACCGCTGGACTTTGTGCCGCTTCCATAACTTGACACAGTCATGAAGTCCATAGATACGGGCACCGTGATCCTCTTGGCAAGCTCACACATGAAGATGCAGGCACCTTTCAAAATGCATACCAAATGAACAGACTTTCCTTCATAATCCTTGGAAATCTGCGCTCCAAGCTCTCTGATCCTGGCGTTTACCTCTTCTTCACTGATAAGTTCTCTGATAGTCTCGCGCATAATACTCCTCATCCCCTATGTGTTGTGTTGATACTGTGTTACAGTGCCCCTGTCAGGTGCCGGTATCATCTTTATTCCGGCAGTTCTCTCCGGTTTTGCCAGGGTTTATCCGGCTTTCCGGTTTCCATCGGATCTCCAGAATTCTGCGTGTGCGACCGCTCACCATATAGGAAGCACTGATCCTGCCGCTGTCTGAAGAGCGGATCGTTTCCGCCACTCCGTTCAGCCCGTTTGGCACATACGCCGGCGCACTCATTTGCCGCGCATTGGCGTCAAGCCCTGCCGGAACCCACAAGATCTCTTTGCCTGCCGCGGGAAGCACTATCCTGCCTCGCAGCTCCGCAGGTATCTTCGCGTCGATCATATATCTGGCGATCGACTTGGATCTTCCGCTCTCATCGATCGTGATGCGGTCCCCTTCGCGCCTTGTCCGAAAACTTGGAAACGCTCCTATTTTATCATAATCGAACCATTTCGTATACTGCTTTCGGGACACTGCTGCCAGATTGCCGTCAAAGTCAAAGACTCTGCAGCTGTATTCAGAGGCATCCAGCGGCCAACGTCGGTCGAATGGCGGGGCCGGAGTTACTGCCGTCGGGCTTACCGCATCCGGACTTACTCCCGTCGGGCTTACCGGCTGACGCAATCCGCCCTCAACTCCGAAGAAGATCAGTCTGTCATATGACTTCTCCACCTGCACGCCTCCAAAGACATCCATCCGCCCGTTTCCCTTCTTCTGCGCCAGTTTGAGCACATCCTGCACATGTACATCCCGCAGGTCCTTCTTCCTGCCGGCAGCCTCAGCGATCACTTCGTAAACAACTCTCCTGCGGATCAGCGGCGGTTCTCTAAGAAGAATCGGGATAGAAACGATGATCGGCGACTGCTGGTTTACAATATTTTGGTTGCCATGCTCCGCTCGAGCGCTGTTGTCTTCCTGCGTTTCACGGCACGCCTTCATAGCCTTTCCGGTCTCAAACCTCAGAAACTCTTCCGTTTCCGCTGCTTCTTCAGCAGCCTTTGCGATGTGCTGCGCAGCTCCCGCGTTGATCCTCTCCAAAAGGGGCATCACTTCGCGCCGCAGAAGATTTCTCGCATAGCGGACATCCTCGTTGGTCTCGTCCTCTCTCCATGCAATTCCCCGTTCACGGAGAAATTCCTCGATCTCCCCCCTGCTGCACTCCAGCAGCGGCCTGATGATCCTTCCGTTCACCGGAAGCATACCGCGAAGCCCTCTCAGTCTGCTGCCGCGCGCCAGATTGAAGAGCACGGTCTCCGCCTGGTCCTCCAGGTGATGTGCGACTGCGATCCGGCAGCACATTTTTCCGGATCGAGGTGTGTTCTCTTTGTCTTGACGCTCAGCGCCGTCGGAATTCGGCGGGTTCCCGCTGTCCTGACGCTCCCTGCGGCAGGATTGCGGCATGTTCCCGCTGCCCTGACGCTCCCCGCGGCAGGATTGCGGCGAGTTCTCCCTGTCCCAGCGCTCCGCTGCTCTCTTTAAGGCCTCGTAGCGCAGGTGCCTTGCAGCCTCTTCAACGCTCAGTCCGTTCTCAGCGGCATTTCCGGCAGCATCCACTCTCACAGCCTCAAAGGGAATCCCCGCAGCCTCACAGTAACCTGCCACATACTCAAGATCTCCTTCCGCGCTCTCCCGCAGCCCATGATGGACATGGAGCACTCTCAGCTGAAATCCTGCCTTTGTCCGCAGATCCCGCAATATCTCCAAAAGGCACATAGAATCGGCTCCGCCCGACACCGCAGCAATTATACATCCGCTTTCTTCGATCATTTTATTGCGAATCATATAATCGTAAATTCGATTGATCATAGATATCCTCTGTATTTCCGGGTGGATGGAACTGTTTTCGATCAGCTGAGGTTTGTCTGGCATAAACTTACCATCCACTCCGGGAAGTCAGTCAAATCCGATGGTATTCAAAAAGCTTCCTTGGCACAAACTCTCCATCTACTTTGGGCATACAGATAAATCCGATGGTCTGCTCAGCACAAATTTTCCATCCTCTTCGGATATCGGCTAAATTCGATGGTCCGAGAAGAAATTCTTCCGGAGAATGTATCCATCCAACCCCGGCATCGGCCAATTTCGATGGTAGATTTTCAATTTAGCGCCTTTTTCCGGCCCATCCGATTTCCAAAATTTCTTAAGAAGATGGAGCCTGCTCCGCCGCAGCCCAAATTATGCTCCGCCGCAGCCCAAATTATGCTCCGCCGCAGCCCAAATTAAGCTCCGCCGCAGCCCAAATTATGCTCCGCCGCAGCCCAAATTATGCTTAACTAACCAAAAGCCGCCACCTCAAACCAAGCACCACTTCACCGCACTCAAAAAGCCGCCGCCAACCGGCGACAGCCTTTCAATGCGATCCTTCTTCCTTGAAGATCACTTCACCCTCATATACCAGCCCGAGTTTCTCTCTGGCTACTTCCTCGATGTACTCTCTGGACTTTGTATATTTCTTATATTCTTCGATCTCTTCCGAGCGCTGCTCTTCCTTCGCGATCTCGTTCTGGAGTTCTTCGATCCTCTCCCTATTTGAGTGGAGACGGCGGTAAAGACTTCCACAAGTCACTAACACCACCAGGATCAGGACGCCGACGACCAGGGCAGCAAGCCACATACTGAGTCTGTTCTGCTCTCTAGTTTTTGCAGATCTCTCAAATGCCATTAATTTCCTCCTGCTCCTATCGTCAATAGTGTATCCGCAGACCGCGGCCTGCCAATTTTGATCAGCAATCATCAGATTGCTCTCATCTTACCCCTCTTTTTCGGGCTCCGTCAATGCGGTGCGCCAATACTTTAGAAAGAGTTCAGAATTCCCCGCGTTCAGGTTTCCCGTCCTCAGAAAACGCCTCAGGATTCCACATCCTCAGAAGATTCCTCTGAAGTAGTCTCCTGCTCCGAAGCCGGAAGATAGCGGAAGAGGTCCGCGGCGGCTTCCTTGCGCACATTTTCCTGTACTGTGAGGACTTCGACCCTGGTTTCCCGGTTTCCGAAAGAGCCGGGTTTCACTTCGGCGGATGCCCTGGCAACCCTGCCGTTCAGCGTGACTCTTCCGTTGTCGCAGGCCTCATTGGCGACTGTGCGCCTTTTGATCAGTCTGGAGATCTTAAGATATTTGTCTAGTCGCATAACGCGCTCCCTTTCGCAAAAAGTAAAGCCCGGAGAATGAACTCCGGGCTGTCAGTTACTCACCGATATTGAATATCAGTTGACCTCGTCCTTGAGGAATATGCAGATCAGTTGATCGCATCCTTCAGAGCCTTGCCGCCCTTGAACTTAGGGGTCTTGGAAGCCTCGATGGTAAGGGGCTGGCGTGTATGGGGGTTGATGCCGACCCTTGCTGCTCTCTCGCTGACTTCGAAAGTACCAAAGCCAACCAGCTGAACCTTTCCGCCCTTAGCAAGCTCTTCAGCTACTGTATCTGTGAAAGCCTTGAGAGCCTTCTCAGCGTCCTTCTTTGTAAGTCCGGCCTTATCAGCGATAGCTGCGATCATTTCTGTCTTATTCATATTATAGATTCCTCCTGATAGTAGTGAGAGTTTATCTCCCGTAAATTTCCTATTAAATTTATAATAGGTTTCAATTGGTTTGTCAACAAGTGAACGTATTCAGTTTCTTTTCTTGCCCAATCCGGTCTTATTCCTTCACAAACCGGTACAGCAGGTATTCTTTATTGTTGTGCTCCGGCACATTCAGCACTTCTTCAAACATCCGGGCCAAAATATCGCCGACTTCCCGCCCCGGTTTTACGCCCGTTTCGATGAGATCAGAGCCGTTCACAGCCAGTTCCCTGAGGCTCAGGCAGTCCCCGCGCTCTAAGACCCTCTCGTAGATGGCGCGCAGCGTGTCGAATTTCTCCTGTTTTTCCTCTCTCTGAAATGTGCTCTGGGCCAGAAAGTCAGCCTGCTTCACTTCCAGAAGAAGCGGAAAGAGGTCAGCGCCGGTCATGACCACGGCTTTGCGAACTGAGGGTTCCGTCAGGCGGATCTGCGTGTCGTGATACTTCACCAGCGTCGTCACCTTGCGGATCGTCGCATTGTCATATTTGAGCCGCTGCAGGATGGTCTTCGCCAGATTGCAGCCCACTTCCGCGTGTCCGCGGAAATGATCGATCCCCTCCTCGTCCACAGTGTGACAGATGGGCTTGGCTATGTCGTGTAAAAACATAGTGATCCTCAATATCCTGTCCTTGCGGACCAGGCTGACGCCCTTGAGGATGTGCTCCCCCACTGTGTAGCAGTGATGGGGATTGATCTGGTCGGTCTCCATGCACCTGTCAAATTCGGGAATGAATTCTTTGGTGATGCCCGCCGCCCAGGCAGTCCTTAAAAGGTCCGGCCTGTCGGAGAGAAGCGTTTTTTCCAGTTCTTCGCGGATCCGCTCGCTGCTGATCCTGCGGAGATTAGGCGCCAGGGCCGATGCGGCTCTGAGGGTCTCAGGCTCGATCTCATAGCCGAGCTGGGCGCTCAAGCGTATCGCCCTCATGATCCTGAGCGCGTCCTCCGTAAATCTCTGCACGGGGTCTCCCACCGCGCGGACGATCCCGTTCTCCAGATCCTTTTGACCACCGAAGAGGTCGACCAGCCCGCTCTCATTGTTATAGGCCATCGCGTTGATGGTAAAATCTCTTCTTTTGAGGTCCTCCCGAAGGCTCGGCGTAAAAGTTACCTCTTTGGGATGGCGGCCGTCCTCATAGACGCCGTCCACTCTGAAAGTGGTAACTTCATAGCCTGTTCCGCCGCACAGGACAGTCACGGTCCCGTGCTGCAGCCCCGTATCGATGGTCCTTGGAAACACACTCTTGACCTCCGTCGGCAGAGCTGATGTGGTGATGTCCCAGTCGTTGGGCTCCCGCCCCAGAAGGGCGTCCCGCACACAGCCGCCAACCACGTAGGCTTCATAGCCGGATTTCTGAAGACTTTCCAGGATGCTATTTACTTGTTCCGGTATTACGATCTTCACCTGCACGCAATCACCTCAGATCTGCTCTGTTTTGACTGGTGAGCCGCCAGAGATCAATACGCTCCGGGCCTATGCGCACTGTCGATCAATACGCTCTGCCCCAGTAAACCATTTTTGTCGCAGGCTTTCCGCAGCAGACGCATACGTCGCTGAGATGCTGCTGCTTGTAAGGAATGCAGCGGCTAGTCACGGAGTAGTCTTCCTTGATCTTCTCCTCGCACTCCCTGCTTCCGCACCACATGGCCTTTACAAAGCCCTTGGTCCCCTCGAAGAGGGCCTCGAAGGTCTCCTTGTCGGGAGCTTCGAAGGTGTGCTCTTCAAGGTGCTTCTTCGCTCTCTCGTACATGTCGCTCTGGATCTGCGGAAGGAGTTCTGAAATCTTCTCAGGCAGAGAAGCGATGTCGCAGGCGATCTTCTCGCGGGTATCGCGGCGAACCACGACGCACTTGCCCTCGGCGATATCTCTGGGTCCGATCTCGACGCGGAGCGGAATGCCTCTCATCTCCTGCTCGGCGAACTTGAATCCCGGGCTCTTGTCGGTCTCGTCGACTTTGACGCGGAAATCCTTAAGCATTTCCTTGATCTCGGCAGCCTTCTCGAGCACGCCCGCCTTCCTCTGCTGAATAGGAATGATCATGACCTGAGTGGGCGCGATCTTAGGAGGCAGCACGAGACCGGAATTGTCTCCGTGTACCATGATCAGAGCGCCGATGATTCTTGTGGAAAGTCCCCAGGATGTCTGGAAAGCGTATTTAAGTTTGTTGTCTTTGTCAGTAAACTGGATGCCGTAAGCCCTGGCAAAATCATCGCCGAAGTTGTGGCTGGTGCCGGACTGCAGGGCTCTGCCGTCGTGCATCAGGGCTTCGATGGTATAAGTGGCGATCGCGCCGGCAAATTTTTCCTTGTCGGTCTTGCGGCCCTTGATAGTGGGGATCGCAAGGTCTTCCGCGCAGAAATCGGCGTAGACATCGAGCATCAGTTTCGTTCTCTCCTCAGCCTCTTCCATGGTGGCGTGAACAGTGTGTCCCTCCTGCCACATGAACTCTCTGGAGCGCAGGAAGGGTCTTGTCTCCTTTTCCCAGCGGACAACGCTGCACCACTGGTTGTAGTTCTTGGGGAGATCTCTGTAGGAGTGCACTTCATCTTTATAGAAGTCGCTGAACAGTGTCTCGGATGTAGGGCGAACGCAGATCCTCTCCTGCAGTTCTTCCTGTCCGCCGTGAGTTACCCATGCCACCTCGGGAGCAAAACCGTTGACCAGGTCGCTCTCCTTGCTGAGCAGGTTCTCCGGGATCATCATGGGAAGATACACATTTTCAACGCCGACTGCCTTGAAGCGGGCGTCCAGATGCTTCTGAACTGCTTCCCACAAAGCGTATCCAGCGGGTTTGTAGACCATAAATCCCTTGATATTGGAATAAGCGATAAGTCCTGCCTTAATTACTACGTCCGTATACCATTGTGTGAAATCCTCATCCATGGATGTGATCTCTGCCACCAGTTTCTTCTGATCTGCCATTTATACCGGCTCCTCTCTAGTATTGTTGATTCTTCTATATTTTGACCAAGTCAGGTTCTGCTCAGAAGCTGTCCGAGGTTCCCTGTCTGCGATCGCCCAGCTGAAGTCTGTTTATCGCGGAGAAAATAGCGCGCACCGAAGCTCTTGTGATGTTGGAGCTGACGCCTACGCCGTAAGTGATCCTGCCGCTCTCGCCGTCCATGAGATGGATGTACGCCGCCGCCTGGGAGTCGGAACCCGATTTGAGGGCGTGCTCTTCGTAGTCCAGAATGCGGACGTTAAAGCCGTACTTGAGCGAAAGACCGCGCAGCACCGCGTCCAGAGGGCCGTTTCCGACCGCCTCGACTCGCTCCATCTTGCCGTGATCCGTAAATACGACCATGACCTTGGTGTCGAAATCTGTCTTGGTGTCGCTGCTGAGGTCTGTCACCTGAAGCTTTCTGAAGTGCAGCGGCTCGTTTTTGTACAGATACTCGCTGCGGAAAGCGTCCATGATCTGCTCCGGCGGGACCTCTCCCTGTCTCTCGGACATCTTCTGCACGACGTCCGCGAACTCCCTGTGCATTCCCTTGGGAAGCTTGAAGCCGTAGTAGGTGCTCATAACGAACGCTACGCCGCCCTTGCCGGACTGGGAATTGATGCGGACCACGGGCTCGTAAACTCTTCCGATATCCGCGGGATCGATTGGAAGGTAAGGCACCTCCCAGATCTCCGATTTTCTGGTCTTCATCGCGGCAATGCCCTTGTTGATGGCATCCTGGTGAGAACCCGAGAAGGCGGTGAACACGAGCTTGCCGGCATAGGGATGGCGCTCGTCGACGCCCATCTTGGTGCATTTCTCGCAGATATCGACGATCTCGTTGATATCCTCGAGGTTCAGTTCGGGATCGATTCCCTGGGAGAACATGTTGTAAGCGACGGTGAGAATGTCGACGTTGCCGGTCCTCTCGCCGTTGCCGAGGAGTGTTCCCTCAACACGCTGCGCGCCCGCAAGAAGCGCCAGCTCCGTAGCCGCAACGCCGCAGCCTCTGTCATTGTGCGGGTGGACGCTGAGAATAATGCTGTCTCTGTCCTTAAAGTGACGGCTCATCCACTCGATCTGGTCCGCGTACACATTGGGCGTTGTCATTTCCACCGTGGAAGGCAGGTTGAAGATCATGGGATCCTCAGGAGTAGGCTGCCATACGTCCTGCACTGCTGTGCAGATCTCCAGGGCAAAATCCAGCTCCGTGCCGGTAAAGCTCTCGGGGGAATATTCAAAATAGATCTTACCGGGGAATTTCTCAGCCCTCTCCTTGACCCACTTGGTTCCTTCTACTGCTATATCGATAATGGCCTGTCTGTCCTTGCCGAACACCACGTCCCTCTGAAGAGTGGAGGTGGAGTTGTAGATATGGACTACGGCCTGTTTGCAGCCCTCGATGGACTCGAAAGTCTTCTCGATCTGATCCTCTCTGCACTGGGAGAGAACCTGAACGATGACGTCGTCCGGGATCATGTCTTTCTCGATCAGTTCCCTGAGAAAATCATACTCAAGCTGGCTTGCCGCCGGGAATCCGATCTCGATCTCTTTAAAGCCGAGCTTGACCAGGAGTTTGAACATCTCCATCTTCTCGCTTACTACCATCGGATCGACCAGCGCCTGGTTGCCGTCCCTGAGATCTACGCTGACCCATGCGGGCGCCTTTTCGATCTGCTTGTTCGGCCATTCTCTCTCCGGATAATTGACGACAGGCGTTCTCCTGTACCTCTTATACCCTTTCATAACATACTCCCCTTTCTGTATTCATGAACCGGATCACTCTTCGCCGATCGCGACGATCTCCACTGTTACCTTCACAGTGTCCAGTTCTCCTTCAGCCAGCTGCACTCCGTCAGGGAGGTAATTGGCAATAATAAAGGTCTTTGTCATAGTCTTGGTTCTTCCGGTGACATTGAGTTCCGCGGACGGAATACTGATCTCCGACACTTTCTCCAAAGCGGCTCTCCTGCCGGAAACCATGATCCTTCCCGGTTCCACCGTCGTCTCTCCTGTGAGCCTGAACCCTTCCGCAGGCGTTCCGGAGACAGCGATCTTAACGGGAACTTCCTTTTTCGACAGAATTTCCACGTTCACCATGACCTTGTCAATGTTCAGCTCAAGATGCTTGTCGATATCAAGATCTACCCCGTCCTCGTCATAGAGGTGGATCTCCGCATTCGTGCTGATGGAATTCTCCGCGCCCGAGACATCCACGGTGACGCCCGCGCTCTTTACTTTCTCCACCTCTGAGGCCGGTCCCTTCACGCGCACCTGGTTCTGTTCCAGTGAGATACTTCCGATCTCATAGCCGTCCGCGACATTTCCGGTGACAGCCGCCTCGATCGTGAAACTTGCCTGCTCCTGGTCCTCTATACTCAGGAACACCGCTTTTGAGGATCCGACAATGCTGGTAATACTGTCACTGTACTTGTTGGTGGTCAGGACGATCGGAACCGTATTGTCCGCGCCTATATCTGCGACATCCGCGGTGGCAACTATATTTTCGGCTCCCAGAGAGTCGACGACCGATCTGGGCGCGGTCACCGTCACTACCGGGATCGTATCGCTGTCGTTAAGTACAATGCAGACCTTTCCTTCCTGTGTCACTGAATCTGTGTGCAGGAGCTTGACCGGAACGTTGTTCACGGTAAGGACTGTCTCCGGGTCCTGATAGTTGGTCACAAAAAACCACAGACACGCCGCAAATACAAGAGAGATGAGTTTGAGCCCCCAGTTATGGAAGATCCTCATTATCTGCATCTTTATTCTTTTCTTTTCCCTTTCTAGAGAGAAGTCTTGCATATCTGGCCTCCTGGACCTCCTTGTTCTGCAGTGTTACCAGTCTTTCTCTGAGCATTTCCTCAGTGACGTTTCTTGTCAGCGCCCCGCGGTACGCCAGAGAGATCTCGCCGGTCTCCTCCGATACGATGATCGTGAGGGAATCCGTCACCTCGGATATACCTACGCCTGCTCTGTGCCTTGTTCCCAGGTTCTTGTCCATGCGGTTCTCTGACAAAGGCAGGTAGCAGGTCGCGGCGATGACTCTGTTCTTGCGGACGATCACCGCTCCGTCGTGAAGCGGCGTATTCTTTTCAAAAATATTGATGAGCAGCTGGCTTGTGACCAGAGCGTCCATATCGATTCCCGTACGGGCGTATTCCTGCAGCGGCGTAGTCTGCTCAATGACGATCAGGGCGCCGGTGTTCACCTTGGACATCTGAAGGGAAGCCCTGACGATCTCATTGACCGTCTTGTCGGAGAATCTTCCTTCCGGCGTCCTTGTATAGTCCACATTAAATAAAGAACTGAGGAAATTGGTCTGCCCCAGTTCTTCCATCGCACTGCGCAGTTCCGGCTGCAGAAGGATCACGATGGCTGTTACGGCGAGCCCCGTGACATGCTGCACGATCCACAGGATCGTGCTCATGTTGAATACCGCCGCGATCGCCACAAAAGCGCCTATGACAAGCAGTCCCTTCAACAGGGACCACGCGCGGGTATTCTTGATCCACAGCAGAATATGATAGATCAGAAAAGCGAGAATCAGTATCTCGACAATATCTGTCCAGCGCAAGTTCGGCATATGTATTTGGTTAAGATAATTTTGAAGTATCGTCAAAAAACGCTGCATCTTCTACTTCTTCCGTCCTGTCTGTAATGCCCCTCCGTCATCGGCGGGCTTCCTTCCGCTATTCTTCAGATTCCGCGCTCTTTCCGCCAAGCCGCTTCGCCATCTGATCGCGGAATCCTGTCCCGCCGGCCTCAGAAGTGCTGAACGTCTTGACTGTGCGCAGGGAATCCGAAACTGTCACTTTCGGAACCGCCTTGACATAGTAGTAGTAATCGTCGTCTTCAAACTGTACGCTCTCGATCCTCGTGTAATCCACCATAAAGCAGAAGAACTCCACCAGCAGTTCCACAAGAATGGAAAGGAATACTCCCATAAAGACCTTGGTCAGATCGATATTCGTGTCGTACTGCATATCGCCGAACAGAAGTACAAAGAGTTCGATCACAGTACCGACAATGATAGCGATCGTCCATGAATGAGCCGTCTCCAGACGTCTGATAAAATATACCACGATCACAGCCGCCGCAAAGGCCGCCGCCATGATCCACATCGCCTTGTTCTGGAGAAGGGCGTCGATGATATTCCTGAAATTGTCCACGGTCGCCGGGCCGATCTCACTGTTGCCCAAAACCGCCTTGTTCTGCTCTACATAAGTCAGATACCTGGTGATGATCACGCCGAAAGCTACGCCGACCGCGCTTCCGGGCGTAAAGAGAAGGCCCGCGATGATCGGAACAGTATACTCGATGCGGCATGTAAACGCCAGCGGCAGCAGAAGGATAATGCCTGTATCCTTGGGTGAAAACCTGAAATACAGCAGGAACATCAGAAGGAAGATCACTGCTGCCACGATCATTGTCTCCAGCGACAGCGTATACAGGTGTGCCAGGACCAGCACCATCAGGATGCCGGCGATGAAGTTGACCGGTACCAGGGAGCAGATCAGGGCAATGATGACGCCGAGAAGCGTATTGGTCAGTCCCAGGTTGAAACCGATGTGGCTGTCGATCTCCAGGATCAGCAGAAAGGCCACACAGAACTTCAGCGCGGGTATGATGATGTACTCATACTGCCCATAGGCCTCGATTATCTTCTTTCTTATCTCAAATACGGTTGTCAGCATGTTTATCTTCCTTTTCGTAGCTTTCCTTCAGGTGGTTCAGTCTCCTGTTATATCTCTCAATCCTGCTCCGGGTGGCGTTGTATCTCCAGAAATAAACGAAAAACGAAACAGCGAGGAAAAAGATCATAAATGCGGCGTAAAGCGTCAGGAACGTCTTTACCAGACCTCCGAGTTCATTCTCAAAGAGCCGGAGCATCAGCGTGTCGTAATAATAACAGCAGTATACGAACACAATCAAAAGGCAGGCAATCGTACCGCTTACGAAAGAACCTACCATATGGCCGACAATATAATCATTCTTAAAGTAACCATTCATCTTGTCGTCCGCAACTCCCTGCCCTTCCTCGTAAATGGCAAGTCTGGTCATCGTGCGGACCCTGTCTTTATTGATCATAAACTGTTCTCTCCGATCGCGAGCGTCAGAAAACTGACTTCTTTTGCCCCGGCTTCCAGCAGGGCTCCGGCACATGCGTCGATCGTTGCGCCGGTGGTGTAGATATCATCAATGAGCATAATCGACTTTAATCTTACACTATTTCCATATGCATGGAAAGCCTTTTTCAAATTTTTCTGACGCTCCGAGGCGCTCATATTGCGCATCGCCTGCGTGTCTTTTGACCTCGCAAGAGCGTCTTCCGCGACCGGGATCCCCGAATTTTCCGCCATTTTCCGGGCCAGAATGGCTGCCTGGTTATACCCTCTTTTCCTCATCCTCTGCGCCGAACAGGGGACCGGCACCAGTATCTGCGGAGTGTGTCCTCCGCCCAGTTCCGCCAAAAATGAGTCCAGCGTGCGCGTCATTTCCCGCGCGTAATAGTCGGCGTATTCCCTGCGTCCCTCGTATTTGAACCGGTACAGAGAGCCTGATATGCTCCTGTATCTGAAGGACGCCGCCCCTCTGTAATACATATGTCTGTGCTGTCTGCAGTCAGAGCAGTATTCCTCTTCCGGCTCCACGGGCTTTCCGCACTTGCAGCACGCGCTTGGGCCCACTGCCCTTGGAACTTCCGCGCATTCCCTGCATATCAGCGCCCCGTACGGCTTTACGGGCCTGTCACAGACCGGGCATCTCCTGGGAAACCAGAGATCCATCACCGGCGTCGGTGACTCCAAATATCTCATGTATCCTCTCCTTTAGTCCCGTATATCGTCTGTTCTCCCTGACATTGGCCGTCATCGAAGCCACCGTCTGCCTGCTCCCCAGGATCATAACGCAGTCCCTTGCCCTGGTCACCGCCGTATACAGAAGATTTCTGCTGAACAGTCCCGAAGGGCCGCTCAAAAGCGGCAGGATCACGGCCGGATACTCCGATCCCTGGGATTTGTGCACAGTGACCGCGTAAGCCGGCTCGAGGTCATCCAGCTCGGAGAACGGATACTCCACCAGTTTCTCCTCGTCAAAACATACCGTCACGATCTCAGCGTCGTTATCTATACTTTGAATAATGCCAGCGTCTCCGTTGAAGACTCCTGTCCCGCTGTCGATCTTAAGGCCGTAATTGCCCCTGATCTCCCACTCGATCTGGTAGTTGTTGCGGGTCTGCATGACCTTGTCCCCCTCCCGGAAGATCACGTCCTGCCTCTGCACTTCTCTCTTGTTCTTCGCGGGCGGATTGAGGACACTCTGCAGCACCTCGTTGAGCCTGATGACTCCTAAGGGGCCTTTCCGCATGGGAGTCAGCACCTGGATTTCGCCCATATCGCAGTGGAGATACCCCGGCAGCTTGTCCCTCATAAGCTCTACTGTGTGCTTGTAGATGACCGGCGCGCTGTCTCTCTCAAGGAAGAAGAAATCGCGGCTCTTGTTGCTCATTTCCGGCATTTCGCCCCTGAGGATCCTGTGGGCGTTGGTCACAATGTCGCTCTCCATTGCCTGCCGGAAGATCTTGCGCAACATGACCGTTCTGAACACCCCGGAGGAGATCAGGTCCTGCAGGACCTTTCCCGGGCCTACGCTCGGAAGCTGGTTCACATCTCCCACAAGGATCAGTCTGGTACCCGGCATGACCGCTTTGAGGAGTGAACAGAACAGGTGCATGTCCACCATTGACATCTCGTCGATGATGATAGCGTCCGCTTCAAGCGGATTGTCGCTTCCTTTTTCAAAATAGGAATAACTTCCGCCTGATCCCCGTCCCGCGAAGCCGGGATCCGGCGCAAAGGTCTCTTCTCCCTCTTCCCGAACTGCCCGGACTCCCAGAAGTCGGTGGATCGTCATCGCTTCACTTCCCGTCGCCTCCGTCATTCTCTTCGCCGCGCGCCCGGTGGGCGCTGCCAGCAGAACTTCCAGGTTCTCCTTCCTGAAATAGCGGATGATCGTGTTGATCGTCGTAGTCTTTCCGGTTCCCGGTCCGCCCGATACGATGAGTATGGCGTGGTCCGCTGCCATGAGCACAGCCTCGCGCTGCAGCTGATCAAGTTCCAGATTCTCCTCTTTTTCCAGTTCTGCCAGGACTTCCTCCTGGTCTCTCGCTCCGCAGTGGACGGGTTCCGACTCGAGGTCCGCCAGCATTCTGGCGATCTGCTGTTCCTCCCGCCAGGCAGCGTTGGAATAGACCTGGACTTCACTGCCCTTCCTGCGTATTCTGACCAGGCGTTCCACGGCCAGATTGTCAAGCTGCAGGCCGATCAGCTCGTCCGGCACCTTGAGAAGCTCCGCCGCCCTGCTCAGCAGGATCTCTCTGGGCAGGTAGCTGCTGCCCTCGGACAGAGTCATGGACAGAGTGTAAAGGATGCCGCTGCGGATCCGGAACTCGGACTGAGTGCTGATCCCGACTCTCGCCGCGATCTCGTCCGCCGTCGCGAAGCCGATGCCGTAGATATCCTCCGCCAGCTGATAGGGATTCTCCCTGAGCACCTCGTACATCCTCGCGCCGTAAGTCTTCCAGATCTTGAGAGCCACCCGGTTGGTCACGCCGTACTGCTGCAGGAACAGCATCGCGTCCCTGAGTTCTCTCTTCTCCGCCATGAAAGCGGCTATTTCACGCGCTTTGCGCTCGCTGATCCCCTTGATCTCGGCGAGCCGCTCCGGCTCCTCGTCCATGACGCGCAGGGTATCGTCGCCGAATTTCTTCACGATCCTCGCGGCCAGCGCCTGACCGATGCCTTTTACTGCCCCCGATGCGAGGTAGCGCAGCATTGCCTGGGAATTCTCCGGTGGGATCACCCGGTAGGTATCCACCTTGAACTGCTCGCCGTAGACCGCGTGCTGCACCTTCTCTCCCGACACGACGCAGCTCTCGCCCTCGCTGATGGCAGGCGGAAATCCGGTGCAGGTCACGGGTCCTTCCTCGCACTGCACCTCGAACACGGTATATGTATTCTCTTCATTTCTGTAGATGATGTGCTCTACATATCCCTTGAATTCTTCCATTCCGCCTCTTGCTTCCTCATCCGGGCTTATTGCGGCCGGTCTGACAGTTCCTGGATCAGATCCTTACCCGTCTCTGCGCGCCTTATCTCTCTCCAGCATCTTGTTCACATAGTATCCCGTGTAGGAGGAGTGCACCTCCGCCACTTCCTCCGGAGTTCCCTTCGCGACCACCGTGCCGCCTCCGTCTCCGCCTTCGGGTCCCATATCGATTATGTAGTCCGCTGTCTTGATCACATCCAGGTTGTGCTCGATGACGACCACCGTGTTGCCGCCCTCCACCAGCTGATGGAGGATCACATTGAGTTTGGCGACGTCCTCGAAATGAAGTCCCGTCGTCGGCTCGTCCAAAATATAGATCGTCTTTCCGGTGCTCTTTCTCGACAATTCTGTCGCGAGTTTGATCCTCTGCGCCTCGCCTCCCGACAATTCTGTGGATGGCTGTCCCAGCTTCACGTAGCCGAGTCCCACGTCGTAGAGCGTCTGGATCTTGCGCCTTATGGAGGGCACATTCTCGAAGAAAGTGACGGCCTCCTCGACGGTCATGTCCAAAACATCGTAAATATTCTTGCCTTTGTAGCGCACTTCGAGCGTCTCGCGGTTGTAGCGCTTGCCATGGCAGACCTCGCAGGGCACGTAGACATCCGGCAGGAAGTGCATCTCGATCTTGATAATGCCGTCTCCTCCGCAGGCCTCGCATCTGCCTCCCTTGACGTTGAAGGAAAATCTGCCCTTGCTGTAACCCTTGGCCTTGGCGTCGGGAGTGCCCGCGAACAGCGCGCGGATCATGTCAAAGACGCCTGTATAAGTCGCCGGATTGGACCTTGGAGTCCTTCCGATCGGCGACTGGTCGATGGCGATGACCTTGTCCAGGTTCTCGAGTCCGTCGATCCCGTCGTGGTCACCCGCGATAGTCCTGGCGCGATTAAGAGATTTGGCCAGATGCTTGTAAAGGATCTCGTTGACCAGCGAGCTCTTGCCCGAACCCGAAACTCCAGTGACAACCGTCATGATCCCCAGCGGGATCTCCACGTCGATATCCTTGAGGTTGTTGACGCGCGCGCCGCGCACCTTGATCCAGCCGGTAGGCTCTCTGCGGTCTTCAGGCACCGGAATAGCCTTCTTTCCGCTCAGGTACTGGCCTGTGATGGACTCGGGAACCGCCATGATCTCCTCCGCGGTGCCCTGCGCCACTACTTTGCCCCCGTGGGAGCCCGCGCCCGGGCCGATATCCACGATGTAGTCCGCCGCCAGCATGGTGTCCTCGTCGTGTTCCACCACGATGACCGTGTTCCACAGATCCCTCAGGTTCTTGAGAGTCCGCAGGAGCTTGTCGTTGTCTCTCTGGTGAAGGCCTATACTCGGCTCGTCCAAAATATAGCACACCCCGACCAGCCCCGATCCGATCTGGGTCGCGAGCCTGATTCTCTGGGCTTCTCCGCCTGACAGTGTCGCCGTCGCCCTCGCCAGTGTCAGGTAGTCCAGTCCCACGTCGATCAGAAAGCCCACTCTGGACTTGATCTCCTTGAGGACCTGATGTCCGATCTTCTGCTGGGTGGACGTCAGTTCCAGATTATTCAGGAAATCCTGCAGCGTCCTGATAGACATGCAGGTGAGGTCGTAAATATCGATGCCTCCGACCGTGACGGCAAGGGATTCCTTGCGAAGGCGCTTTCCGCCGCAGGTCCCGCAGGGCGTAATGCGCATGAAGGACTCATATTCCGCCTTCATAGTGTCGGAGCCCGTCTCGCGGTATCGCTGCTCCGTGTTCCTGATCAGTCCGTCGAAAGTAACAGGATAAACGCCCTTTCCTCTCTGCCCCTCGTAGTAGACGTCGACGCTCTGGTCAGTGCCGTACATCAGCATCTTCTTCACTTCGGGCTTAAGGTCCTTATACGGCGTATCCAGGCTGAACCCGAATTTCTCCGACAGGGCCACAAGGATCGCGTTGGCAAAGCTCCCTTTGTTCATACAGGACTGCCATCCGAGCACCGCGATCGCTCCCTCATTGATGGACCTCGTCTCATCGGGGATGATCAGTTCCGGAGCAAACTCCATCCTGTACCCCAGACCCGCGCAGACCGGGCAGGCTCCGAAAGGATTGTTGAAAGAGAAACTCCTGGGCTCGATCTCCTGCACACTGATGCCGCAGTCCGGGCAGGCAAAACTCTGGGAGAACTGCATCATCTCTCCGTCCACAACGTCCACCTGCAGAAGGCCGTCCGCCAGCTGCAGCGCGTTCTCCACGGAATCCGTCAGTCTCCTCTCAATGCCCTCTTTTACCACAAGGCGGTCGACGATCACCTCGATATTGTGCTTGATATTCTTCTCCAGCTTGATGTCCTCGGACACGTCGTAGAGGTTCCCGTCTATGCGCAGGCGAACATAACCGGCCTTCCTGGCCCGGTCGATGACCTTCTGGTGCTCGCCCTTTCTGCCGCGGACCACCGGCGCCAGGATCTGGATCCTGGTGCGCTCGGGCAGTTCCATGATGCGGTCCACCATCTGGTCCACCGTCTGCCTCGCGATCTCTCTGCCGCAGTTCGGGCAGTGGGGAATGCCGATCCTGGCGTACAGAAGACGGAAGTAGTCATAGATCTCCGTCACAGTGCCCACTGTAGACCTGGGGTTTCTGTTAGTCGACTTCTGGTCTATGGAGATCGCCGGGGACAGTCCCTCGATCTTCTCCACGTCCGGTTTCTCCATCTGTCCCAGGAACTGTCTCGCATAAGAAGACAGAGATTCCATGTATCTTCTCTGCCCCTCGGCGTAGATTGTGTCAAAGGCCAGAGAAGACTTGCCCGATCCCGAAAGTCCGGGATCTCCAGCGTCAGGTTCTTGAGATTGTGCTCGTTGGCGCCCCTGATGCGGATGCAGTCTTCCTTATTAATGATGCTCCTTCTCCTGGCATCGCGCTCTCTCTGGATCCCGGCCATTCTCTCCCCTTCTTCGAGGGCGGGCCAGTAATCCGGTTTTTTCATCTTCACAGCCATATGCGTTTCTTATCCGTTTCTATATATAAAGCCCTGTTAATGAATCAATGTTTTGACAATTCGGTCACTTGCCGCAGGTCAGTTCCAACTCATTTTTGACAAAGTCTGTCACTTGCCTCCGGTCAGCTCCAACTCATGCTTCTTAAGTTCCAGCATCTGGTCACGCAGCTCTGCCGCCGCCTCGAAATTGAGGTCCGCCGCCGCCCTGCGCATCTTCTTCTCCACTTCCGCGATCAGCTTCCTCAGCTCGCCCAGGTTCATGGATTCCGGGTCCTTCTCGAAGCGCGCCTGCTCCTTCGTGATCTCCCTGGAGATCGAGATCAGGTCGCGCACCGCCTTGCGGATCGTCTGCGGAGTGATGCCGTGCTCCTCGTTGTACTTCATCTGCACTTTCCTGCGGCGCTCGGTCTCGTCGATCGCCTTGCGCATGGAATCCGTCATGTTGTCGGCGTACATGACCACATGTCCGTCCGCGTTTCTTGCCGCGCGCCCGATGGTCTGCACCAGCGAAGTCTCGGACCTCAGGAACCCTTCCTTGTCCGCGTCCAGTATCGCCACAAGCGCGATCTCCGGGATATCCAATCCCTCTCTGAGCAGGTTGATTCCCACCAGCACGTCGAATACGTCCAGTCTCATATCCCTGATGATCTGGGAGCGCTCCAGCGTATCGATGTCCGAGTGCAGGTACTTGACGCGGATGCCCGCGCCCGCCAGATAGTCCGTCAGGTCCTCCGCCATCTTCTTGGTCAAAGTAGTGACGAGCACCTTGTTCCCGTCCTTCACGGTCTTCCTGATCTCACCGATCAGATCGTCGATCTGCCCGTGCACAGGCCTCACGTCGATCTTGGGATCAAGCAGTCCTGTCGGCCTGATGATCTGCTCGGTCCGCATCAGCTCGTGCGACTCCTCATAAGGGCCCGGCGTCGCGCTCACGAACATCATCTGGTCTATGTGACTCTCAAACTCCTCAAAGTTGAGCGGCCTGTTGTCCAGCGCCGACGGCAGGCGGAACCCGTACTCCACCAGCGTCTCCTTCCTGGAACGGTCGCCGTGGTACATCGCGCCGATCTGGGGGATCGTCATGTGGGACTCGTCCACGATGATCAGCAGATCCTCCGGGAAGAAATCCATCAGTGTCAGCGGCGGCTCCCCGGGCTTGCCAAAATTCAGATGCCTCGAATAGTTCTCGATCCCGCTGCAGAATCCGGTCTCCCTCATCATCTCGACGTCAAAGTTTGTCCTCTCGGAGATCCTCTGGGCCTCGATGAGCTTGTCCTGGGACTTAAAATACTTCACCTGCTCCCGCATCTCGGCCTCAATATTCTCACAGGCCCTGTTGATCTTCTCCTGAGGCACCACGTAGTGGGAAGCCGGCCAGATCATCACATGGTTCAGGCTCGCGTGTACTCTTCCTGTCAGCTGCTCCACCTCGCAGATCCTGTCGATCTCATCGCCAAACCACTCTACGCGGATCAGATACTCTCCGCCCTGGGCCGGATAGATCTCCACCGTATCCCCTCTGACCCTGAAATTGCAGCGCTCCAGGGACAGGTCATTCCTCGTATACTGGATCGCTATGAGATCCCTGATCACCTCGTCCCGGTCCTTCTCCATCCCGGGCCGCAGCGAAATCGACATTCCCTTAAACTCATCCGGACTTCCCAGTCCGTAAATACAGGACACACTGGCCACGACCACTACGTCCCTTCTCTCCGCCAGCGACGCCGTCGCCGACAGCCTCAGCTTGTCGATCTCATCGTTGATCATCGAATCCTTTGCAATATACGTATCGCTGGAAGGTATATATGCCTCCGGCTGATAGTAATCATAATAAGAGACAAAATACTCCACGGCGTTTTCAGGAAAGAATTCCTTCATTTCACCGTAGAGCTGTCCGGCAAGCGTCTTGTTATGCGAAATGATCAATGTCGGCCGGTTCAGGGCCTGGATCACATTGGCCATCGTAAATGTCTTGCCGGATCCGGTCACGCCCAGCAGAGTCTGGAACTGATTTCCTTCCTTAAACCCCTTCACCAGGTCCTCAATAGCCTGCGGCTGGTCGCCTGTAGGCTGATATTCAGAATGCAATACAAAATGATCCATGGAAATAGGGTCCTTTCACTGATTATTGCTTCTCGCTGCTCTCTCGCCTCTCATTTCATTAAGCCTGATGAGGCTATTAATGAAGTATATCACATGATTTTTATAAAGAACAGATGATTTTTAGAACGAATGTTCTTAATCTGCTTGTGTTTTTAGGCTTCATTGGCTTCTCTTGTTTCTCGGACGTTTCGACGCCGGCCATAGGTTGCTGTAATCGAGCCCCTAGAGGGTATTGTAAGGCCTCAGTTTGGTCAGAAGCCTTATCGCAACCTGCTGGTTGCTGTAACCGAGCCCCTAGAGAATACTGTAAGGCCTCAGTTTGGTAAGAAGCTTTATCGCAACCTGCCGGTTGCTGTAACCGAGCCCCTAGAGAATACTGTAAGGCCTCAGTTTGGTAAGAATTCTTATTGCAACCAGGCGGTTGCTGTAACCGAGCCCCTAGAGGGTACTATAAGGCCTCAGTTTGGTAAGAAGGCTTCTGAAAAGCTGGCGCCAGATTGGCACCCGGCCAAAAAACAACAAAAAAAGCTGTGACACAACACACAGTTCATGCCACAGCCCCAAGCTAGTATTATTTTCTTCTCGCCCCGCCGCCAGACTTACCTCCTGGGACCACCAGGCCCGCCAGGGCGCCCGGGACCGCCGCCAGGCCGACCATGCCCACCGGCTCCGCCCGGCCCGCCGGAGCCCGGCCCGCCGGAACTCTGCACCTGTCTTCTTGTCTCGGTGGTGCGCACAAAGCGGTCGTCGTGCCGCGAAAGGCGCAGGGACCCGCCGTCTGAAACGTAAGCGCCGGCCGAGTGGCTTTTGGCAACCGGTTTCATGCTGCTGTTCATGACTGCGCCGGTGATGGCCGCCACAATGAAAGCGATCGCGCCGCTGATCAGAAGGCTGTCGCCCTCCTGTTTAAGAATCAGGAAATATAAGAGGGCAAAGACAACCGCAAAGATTCCGGTCACCCAGGCGGCAAGCTTAGGTTTCGATACCGGCAGGTCGCCGATCATCTTGCCGCTCTGGCCGTTCATGGCGAAGAGGTATGTTTTGCCCTGCCAGTTGGAGCTCAGGAGCCATACAGGGAGCATTCCGTATTCCGCCTTTTCGGGTCTGATCTTTTCGCTCTGCTGGCGAACGTTGACGCTGTCGTAGTTTTTGACGGAATCACGGAGGGCGGCGCGGAAAGAGCCGACTGCTCTGTCATCCGCCCGCTTGCGGCTTTCTTCCTTGGTGACGTCGTACTTGTTTGCCAGGTAACCGGGCATGTATTCCATGCCGAAAGGACGCATTTCCTTGTAGTTGAAGGGCTCGATGGAGTCCATCAGGTCGTCGGGCATCTTCGTGGAGGCGTCGACAGGAATCTTGCTGAAACTCATCGTGCCTTCTCTGTACACGTCGTAGTGCTCCTGCCTGACGATCTCTTCATTTCCCGCGCGGCGTTTGTCTTCTTTGACAGCCTCGTACTGCGCGCGGCCTTCCACTTCGCCGGAGAACATCCAGAAAGGCACATAGACGCCTTTGATCTCCTCGATGTGGTTGTCGGACTCGAAGGATTTGGGAAGAAGAAGTCTTCCTTTGTAGTATTCTTTGAAAGAGCTGACCGCCTTCTTCTTGTCCACTTTGAAGGGGATCACATAGTCAGGGCGGTCCACGCCTGCGAACTTCCCGGGGATGACCGAGGGGTTGCCGCAGTAGGGGCAGCTCGTCGCCGCGGTCGTCTCGTCGCAGATCAGTTCCGCGCCGCAGGTCGTGCAGTTGTAAGCGCGCATGTGGGCCGCGTCGCTCCCCCAGCCGGAAGCAGCATCCGAACCGCCGGCAGTTCCGGAAGCTCCGCCCGCTGCCGCAGAAGCAGCAGCTGCAGCCGCTTCGGCCGCAGCCGCCTTCTTATGTGCCTCAGCATCCGCCGCCGCTGCGCTCTTATTCTTGTCCGCATACAGCGCTTCGATTTCCTGTGTAGTGTAAGTGCTGCCGCAGTATTCACATTTCAGTTTCCCGATATTCCCGTCAAATTTCAGCGGCCCTGTGCAGGCCGGGCACTGGTAAACTGTGATCTTCTCCGCCATGTTCGTCCTCCCTTCTGCTGCCGGCATCTTAGCCGGTACGCGGCGGCTGCCGCAATCATATCGATACGCGCCGGCTGCCGCAATCATATCGATGCGCTCCGGCTGCCGCAATCATATCGATGCGCTCAAGCTGCCTCAAATATGCAAAAATATGCCAAAATATGCAAAACACGCATCCATGGCGCGCAAGCATAAAGAAGGGGGCGCACAGCAATCGCTGTACGCCCGCCGTAAACATTAATTCTTCAGACCGAAGAGGCCGGCTCAGGGCTTGGGAGTTCCGCACTCACCGCAGAACTTGCCCTTGTTGCCTGTGTGGCCGCACTTAGGGCATGTCCATGTGCCGTCGTCCGCGGGCTTGGGGGCTCCGCACTCGAAGCAGAACTTGCCCTTGTTGCCTTCCGTACCGCACTTAGGGCACTTCCAGCCTTCCGCGGGCTTGGGGGCTCCGCACTCGCCGCAGAACTTGCCGGTGTTGCCTTCCCTGCCGCACTTAGGGCACTTCCAGCCGGATCCGGCCTGCATCTTGGCTGCCTGCTGCTGCTGACCCATAGCGTACAGGGAAGCTGCGTCTGTTCCGCCGCCTGCTGCCTGCTGTGCCATATTCATTCCGAAGAAGCCCATAGCCGCTCCGTTGGGGTTCTTGGCCGCATCCATCATAGCCTGCGCCTCTGCGTTGACCTTCATGGCTCCTGCCATGCTGCCGTCTCTGAAGACTGCGGTCTTCTGCAGTTCCTTGATCATCTTCTCGTCTTCCTCAGAAGCCTTGAGGCTGCTGATGCCGAAAGCGGTGATGACGATGCCGTACTTGGCGCCCCAGCTGTCGGAGAGAACTTCGTTCAGAGCGTTCGCCATATCTGTCGTGTGGTTGACAACTGAGCTGTAACGGATACCCATATCGGAAATCTTGCCGAACGCGGGCTGAAGAGCTGTCAGGAGCTCTGTGCGCAGCTGATTCTCGATGCGGTCCCTGGTGTAGTCACTGTTGACATTGCCGCAGACATTCTTGTAGAAGAGGATCGGATCGCTGATCCTGTAAGCGTATTCGCCGAAGCAGCGGATCGCGATATCAACGTCGAGGCCGATATTCTTGTCGACAACGCGGAAAGGAACCGGATTGGCTGTTCCGTACTTGTTGCCGATGATGTCCTTGGTGTTAAAATAGTAGATCCTCTGATCGTGTGCCGTTACGCCGCCGTAGGTGAAACGGGCCTTGAACTGCTCAAAGCTTGCCGCAAGACCTGCGCCGAGGCCGCCGGTGAACACGCTGGGCTCTGTGGAGGCGTCATAGGTGTATGCGCCGGGCTGCGCGCAGACATCCACGATCGCGCCCTGATCCACAATGATCATGCACTGGCCCTCGTTTACAACGATCGTAGAGCCGTTCGTGATAACA
>CADBIU010000034.1 GCA_902794825.1 uncultured Lachnospiraceae bacterium | reverse complement strand
ATCAACACGCAGAACAGGAAGATAAAGAAGAGCTTCGGATCAAATCCGCTAAATGACAGCTTGATATCTCCCATGATGACCGACATCAGGATACAGAAACCATTCATACCGAATCCAAGCAGGATACCTGCCGGAATTGCCTTGAGGTTGTTACCGTGTCCGTTATAGAGGAATGCCTTCCACATGGGCCAGTTGCTCTTAAAGAGCAGGATCACCAGCATAAATGCGATCCAGATACCATAGAAATCAAAATACTGAAGGAGGAACTCCACGCTGTCCCCATCGCCCAGAAGATTCATGCCGATCTGAGGTGCATGTATGACCCATCTGTCCAGGATAAGGGTCAGAAGCTCTCCGAATATCATCATCAGAACAGACAGCATGGCTGCGATCACGAAAATATCTGTCCAGCTTGCGCACGCGCGCAGGAAAGATTTCCTGGACTTCTCATCCGGTGATGCCGGAGGCTCCACAGGCGGCACAGGGGGCTCGATGGGCGGCTCCGCAAGCATAGGAGTTTCCTGTCCCGAGGCAGGAACTTCCTCTGCTGAAGAAGCCATAATGTCTTCAGTTACTACCTTTTCTGTTTCCATGATTTTCTCCTTATCTAACTTTTTCATCCTCCGTCAGCGCAGCTTCGTCCGCCGCGGCAGGTTATTACCTTTGCTATTAATATTGACATGACACGCTGTCATTGTAAATGATTATTCTTCCAACAGCCTCCCGAGAAGCTGTTTCCTGTTGTTAATAAACAGGGACGTCACCTGATAGCTGTCTGTCTCCTCATAGGAACAGGGATGGATCGTCCCGTCGTCAAAACTCAGGATCTGTGCGCCGGGAAGCCCCAGCAGGATCGGCGAGTGCGACGCAATAATGAATTGCGATCCCTCCTTGACGCAGCGGTCGATCTCCATGAGCAGCGTCAGCTGCCTTTGCGGTGAAAGGGCCGCTTCCGGCTCGTCCAAAATATACAGTCCGTTTGGTCTGAAACTGTTCTGCACAAGTGCCAGGAAACTCTCTCCGTGAGATTTTTCATGGTAATGCTGCGGCCTGCCGCCGGGCCCCCTGCTGTACTCCTCTTCTTTCGTCGCCACGTTATAGAAGCTCTCAGCGCGAAGAAAATAGCCCCCTTCTGCGCGGCGGATACCCCTTGAGAGCCGGACCGCTTTACAAAGTTCCGAGTGTGAATCATAGGTGGAAAAATTGTAGTTCCTGGTCCCGCCTTCGGGATTGAAGCCGCAGCTTACAGCGATCGCCTCCAAAAGCGTCGATTTTCCGCTGCCGTTCTCCCCCACAAAGAATGTGACCGGATGCGTAAACGAGATCCGGTCTATCCCGCTGAGCGCCGGAATATCCCGTAGATAGCTTGACTCCTCTATTTTATCCCAGTTGATCATAACGCTATTGATCAGCAGTTTGTTCAGCATTATTCCGGGTCTCCTTTGTTCTCAGATCGCTCCTGCCGGCTGCCGTCGATCATCCATAGCAGCCAACAGCTAAAAAAGGATGATAAAACGGCGCTCATCCGTTTATAATTATACATGGAGTGAACCGCAAACAGGAGATTTGAAATGATTTACAATAAAGAAATAACGATAAATGAAACAGACACAGTCCCCCGATACAATATTTTGGATTCTCATCTGCATTTTCTGGACTTCACTCAGGATTCCGACGGCTTTCCGGCCCTTGTAAAAGCCATGGATCTGTGCGGCGTATCGGAGGCCGTAGTTTTTGGAATGCCGATGGTCAAAAAATGGGATTACCTGATGAAAGATAAGCCCGCCTATTACCTGAGCAATGACAGCAGGTGCTACTATTACTCCGGAACGGACTATATTCTGGCCCATGAACTGTTGTCACAGCCGGAAGAAGTGAGGAAGAGGTTTCATCCGTTTTGCTGCGGGTTTGACTGCACGGACAAATACGCCGCGACGCAGATCGAACGGCTTCTGAAAATGTACCCGGATTTCTGGTGCGGGATCGGCGAACTGATGAGCCGGCACGACGATCTGACTGCCCTCACATATGGGGAGGGGGTCCATATGGACAGCCCCGCTTTTAAAATGATCTACGATCTCGCGGCAGACTATGACCTGCCTGTACTGGTCCATGACAATATCTCTCCCCAGAACTCGGATAAACCCTTGTATGAGGACGAACTGATCCGCGCCCTTGAGCATAACAGAAAATGCAAGATCATATGGGCGCATGTCGGCGTCTCGAGAAGGATTGTTATGGACGACCTTCTGATCCTCGCCGGGCAGCTTCTGCACGACAATCCGAATCTGTATGTGGATATTTCCTGGATCTTCTTCGAGAACTATGTAAGAGGGGATCTGATGAGAGGGAACGTCAACACAGATATTTTCGCGGACATGTGGGCGGCTGTCATCGAGAAATATCCTGACAGGTTCATGATCGGCTCCGACAAAGTCGGGCATTGGGCGGACTATCCCCATGAGATCGAGAAATACTACATGCTGCTCGACAAATTGAAACCCGAAACAGCCGAAAAGTTATGCAGAAAGAACGCGCTGTCACTTATCAAAAAAAGAGGAGTATTCGAATAATGGAAGGAACAGAGATCGATCTGATACAGATGCTGGATTGCCGTGAGCGCCGTGGTTTCATACAGAACGAACTGCTGGGCAAATATCATTGCCCCGTTATTTCCTTCTGCATGAACATCCCCGGGCCGATCAAGACAAATCCGCAGATCCGGGAGGCCTTTCTTACGGGCCTGGCTGCGCTGACTACTGCGCTTGAAGAGGCTTCCATCACGGTATTGCAGTCTTATGACATTGCAGAACTCACGGGAGACGAATGGATCGCGGCTGTCGACGCCGACTCTGCCAAGGTGAAAGAACTGACAATGGAAATAGAAAACAGGCACCCGTTCGGGCGCCTGTTTGATATCGATGTGATCGGAGTGGACGGAGTAAAGCTCTCCCGCCCCCGCTATCCGCACTCTGTCCCTCAGATGCAGGAGGCCGTCATGAAGATGCTGGCGAAGTAACAGCGCCGGCATCTCCTGCTCTGTTTCTTCCCTTTACTCATTAATCGCCGGCAGTAAATGTCCTTGCTGTTTTGCAAATACTATTTCGGGTTTGTTTTTGGTCAGCAATTTCCTTACGGAGATTTTCTATCTGCAGATCAAGACAATGCAGTTCCTCTGCATTTTGCGAACACTCTCCTTCTGCGATTTCCGCCCTTTTCCTGCGCAGGCAGTCGATCTCCTCCATCAGCAGTTTTTCTTTTCTTTCCGTCTCCCGCCGTTCCTGCAAAAAGCCTTCAATCACATCCCTGTTTTCCTTTGGTCCCATTTAATTCCCTTTCTATATTAAAATCCTTTCAACTCTATACAATTATATTATATGGAAGTTCACAGAAAACAGCAGGAGAAAGCTATGACATATTCAGCTTACGTGGCATGGAAGCAGAACAGAAGACGCGGGGTCAGGCCGAAGCTGAAGGCATACAGTGAAATGGCAAACGAAGAAAAAAGCTTTGTCAGAAATATTGAACAGATTGTCGATACTGCCGCTGCTCCAATCACAATCGTAAGTGACACAGCACCGGTGAACAGGGGGATCAAACAAATCTATCTCTCCGGCAGCAGCTTCCTTCACATTCATGATTTCGCAGTAGCTCTGAATGCCCGCTTTTGATCGAGCGCATTGCACCCTTAGAATATGAGAGGTGGCTGCGAGAGCATCAGGCGATGGGATGGAGAAACGGCGACCTATACGAACGCATTCCGGTGCCGCATGGAGCCGACGAAAAATCGTATCGCGCAGCACTGCGTGAACAGACGCGCTGTCACAAGCTGCTCATAGACGGAGAACTGACAAAAGAACAGATCATCTCACATTATCAGGAGCATCTGCCGGAATATGAAAAGCAGATGAATTATCAGCCTTTCAACCGTATGCTGAAACTGATGAGAAAGTTTGACGGCGTGCGGATCTATCAGTATTACACTTGAATCAGCCGGAAATCAATGACTTGAGTGATCAGCTTCGCTGACCACAATGTTCAGGTAATCTTTCTGTCAAAACAAAGGCAGCACCCATCGCATACGACAGGTGCTGTTCTTTTTAATTCTATGAATTTAATCCGGATGCAATTATCATTTACGCGTTCTTGAAGTTAAACGCAGCCTTTCCGGGATATGTTGCAGCGGCTCCGAGCTGTTCCTCAATCCTGAGCAGCTGGTTGTACTTCTCAACACGTTCGGATCTGGAAGGAGCGCCGGTCTTGATCTGGCAGGTGTTCAGAGCAACTGCGAGATCTGCGATCGTGGTGTCTCCGGTCTCACCGGATCTGTGAGAAGAGATTGCTGTGTATCCGGCCTTGTGAGCCATCTTGATGGCCTCAAGGGTCTCAGATACAGAACCGATCTGATTGAACTTGATCAGGATGGAGTTGGCAGCTCCGTTGGCGATACCTTTGGACAGTCTCTTGGTATTGGTAACAAACAGGTCGTCACCTACCAGCTGGACCTTATCGCCGAGTTTCTCGGTCATCTTCTTCCAGCCTTCCCAGTCCTCTTCATCCAGGCCGTCTTCGATGGAGTAGATGGGATACTTGTCAACAAGCGCTGCCCAGTGATCGATCAGCTCATCAGTTGTGAAGTCCTTGCCGGATTTCTTCTGGTGATAGAATCCAATCCCCTTAGGGCTCTTCCACTCGGAGGCAGCAGCGTCCATAGCCAGGACAAAATCCTTGCCGGGCTCATAGCCGGCAGCCTTGATCGCCTCAAGGATCAGTTCGATAGCGCCTTCGTCGCCTTCGGGTTTCATGGGAGCGAAACCGCCCTCGTCGCCGACAGCAGTGACGTCTTTGTTAGCCTTGAGAATCTTCTGCAGCGCGTGGAATACTTCCGTGCACCAGCGGAGGCCTTCCTTGAAAGTGGGCGCGCCGACGGGCATGATCATGAATTCCTGTGTATCAACAGAGCTGTCAGCGTGAGCGCCGCCGTTGAGAATGTTCATCATGGGAACGGGAAGCTTTGTGGCCTGCACGCCGCCAAGGAAGCGATAAAGTGGAATATCCAGTGAAATAGATGCAGCTCTCGCTGCGGCGATGGAAACTGCGAGGATGGCATTTGCGCCGAGTTTGGACTTGTCAGGCGTGCCGTCAGCAGCGATCATAGCGGCGTCAACAGCGTAGGTGTCGGAAGCATCCATGCCGACCAGAATGGGAGCAATGATCTCGTTAATGTTGGCAACGGCCTTTGTGACGCCCTTTCCGCCGTACTGAGACTTGTCGCCGTCCCTGAGCTCGAGAGCTTCGAACTCGCCCGTAGAAGCGCCGCTGGGAGCAGCTCCTCTTCCTACAGTGCCGTCAGCCAGAGTAACTTCAGCTTCAACCGTGGGGTTGCCTCTGGAATCAATGATCTGTCTTCCGTATACTTTTTCAATCTGTAAATAGTCTCTCATGTGTTCTCCTTTCGCATTAACAGAAGGCTTTTGTCTGAAATCGACACCTCCGAATGCCTGCAGTTCTTTATGCAAGGCATCTGGACGCAGGACCTCGACTGTTACGATCTATCAGGGAATCGCTCATCCCATCTGTAAAAAATTATAGATTTTCCTAAAATGGAAGTCAATTAGTTTCAACTAACTTTTTTGCAAAATTACTTCAACTATTTGATTGCTATGAATCGGTGGTTCCGGATGATCTGGACGTGTTTGTGTTTGACGCCATCAAGCCGAGCGGCGACGGATATCTGCAGGAAGCAAAGAAAAACGCCGGCTTGCTGCCGGCGCTGTATACTGTATAAGTAGGCCTGTGCGCCCTCTGTCCCACCATGCCATAGAGATTGGCCGAGTCACCAGTAACAGAAACGTAATAAAACACAAATCGTAACCAATAACACTATTTCATGAAGTGTGGCTGTGCCCGTAAATGATTCTATTGAATCTCTTCCTGCCTGAGAATAAACTCCTTAAATCGCGGCAGTGTAAATGACAACCAGCCATATTCCGGTGACCGTACAATTCCTTTTTTTGTCAGTCTTTTTCTGTACGTAGAAAAGCTGTTTGATGGCATTTTCAGACGGCTGCGTATTGTTTCCACTTTAGTAGAAGGTGCACTGCACATGGCTGCGACGACTTCTTTATCTTTTTTTGAGAGCTCACTCCATATCTTTTCGTATACATAGTCCTCAAGATATGTGTCAAATTGCGGAAGCAATTCTTCCAGGGGTTTATTGCCTCCTTCTCTCCATTTCAAGTATCCCATTACCTGAAAGGCAAAAGGATACCCCATTGTAACCTTTGCCATACTTAGGGCCTCATCTTCGGTAATATTGAAGACTTCTCTGTATTTCTGCACGATCAGTGGAATGCTGAGCGGCTTTAGTTCAACTTTTGGAGCGCGGAACAAAAATGTCAGCGTCTTCTCATTCTGCAGCTCGTAGATATTTTCATACAGTCCTGTCATAATCAGAAAGATATTTAAGTCCTCTCTCATAAAGATCTGAAACTGACTTGCAAATTCCCGCATCTGCCGGTTCAAAGAAACCTCATCGATCGTTATGAGAATTCTCTTCCCGCTTTTAGTCAGTTTTTCCAGCATTCTGCGAAGAGCCACGACCAGATCTGTTATCGGTGGTTCTCCATCTATTTCCAATCCAAAACCTAAGAATGACAAATTAATCTTTGCATCTCTGAAAAGTTCAAATAGTTCCTTTCGATTGCTGAGTTCAGCCGCAAGAGTACGGAGCAGGTCACGCTCAGGATTGAGATTGACGATGATCCACCTGCTGTCCGCCGCCAATATATTGGCTATTGCAGACATAGCAACGGTTTTCCCTGCTCCTCTTACTCCCGTGATCATACATACCTGATAGGACGGATTATCAGAATCAAAGCTTTCCAAAATCTCGCCGCTCTGATAGTCACGGGCGATATAGCTGACTGGCTCCTTTCCAAAAGAAAGAGAAAATGGGTTGCTTTTATTCATCCGTGTCACAGATTTTCATAACCTCCATATGTTTTCATAACATTTCATAACTTACGTGTGTTTTCATAACTTTTCATAACATCGTTATCTCATTATACTTTGTTGTAAATCCCAATACAAGGAAGAAGAGTAAAGCACTCTAACTAAAATTCAGAAAATCTAAAAGATTTCCCCAAAATTTCCTAAACAGGGTTTTGGGGAGATATTAATTTTGTTTCCAGGCAATAAAAAAATCAGAAGGTTCTGATTTTTGACATGCTTTCAATATTACGGGCTTTTCAGCTTCTCTCAGCTCTGAATCCTTCAAGGATCTGCATGCCGGCCGAGCAGCCGATGCGGGACGCGCCGGCTTCGATCATGGCCTTGCAGGTCTTCCAGTCGCGGATGCCGCCCGCCGCCTTGACTTCTACATCATCGCCGACAACCTGCTTCATGAGAGCTACATCTTCGACGGTGGCGCCGCCTGTGCCGAAGCCGGTGGACGTCTTGATGAAGTCAGGCTTTGCGCGAAGCGATATTTTGGCCAGATGCTCGATCTCGGACTTCTCGAGGTAGCAGTTCTCAAAGATGACCTTGGAGAGAACGCCTGCCGAGCGGCAGATATCCGCTATCGTCGTCATCTCGCGCTCAACGTAGTCCCAGTTTCCGTCCTTTACTGCGGTGATGTTCGTCACATAATCGATCTCATCCGCGCCCTGGGAGATCGCCATGAGGGCCTCCATGCCCTTCTCCTCAATGGTATTCTGCCCGAGAGGGAAGCTGAGGCAGGGGCCTACGTGCACACTGCTGCCCTTCAGGATCCTGCTGGCAAGGTGTGAAGGGGATTGATCGCGACCATCCGAAAGCCGTATTCCTTAGCTTCCTCGCAGAGTTTTGTAATATCTGCAGTGGTGGCAAAGGCCTTCAGATTAGTGTGGTCGAACATGAAACACAAATCTTTCTCTGTCAGTTTGCTGATATCTATCATTTCTATTCCTTTCCTCCGGGCGCATCGAGTGCGGACGGAATTGTAATCGCTTCCTTGAACTTCCTCGCAGTCTGTGAAATAATTTTAACAGATTTATGGAGGGTATACCTATGGCTAATTATGACAAAAAAGTGCTCGATTGTTTTATCGCGAACCAGCTCCAGCTTTTCCCCGAGAAAGTCGCCGAGACTCATGAAGAAGCAGACGAATTTCTGGAGATGATGTTCGCCGTCGTCGTCAAGGGTAAACGGGCTGTCCGCAAATATTTTGAAGAGACAGGCGTCGATATGACAGGCGAAGACATCATGCAGGCCTCCGAGGTATTTGATGTCGGTGACGGCAGATACCTGATCGTCGAGGGCTGAGCCCGCATGGCCTGATATCCGGTCAGGCTCCAAACACTTCTTCCGCGTAGTGCACGGTTGCCATTGCGTCCTTCGCATAGCAGTCCGCTCCGATCGCGTCCGCATATTCCTGCGTCATCACGGCGCCGCCCACCACCACTCTGGTGTCGGGCTTTTTTTCGCGCAGGAGACGGATCGTCTCCTCCATGCTCACGACCGTCGTAGTCATGAGCGCGCTGAGGCCTACCAGTTTTATATTCTCTCTGACTGCCGTGTCAACAATGACCTCCGGCGGCACATCTTTGCCCAGATCCAATACCTCGTAGCCGTAATTTTCCAGCATTACTTTGACAATGTTCTTTCCGATGTCGTGGATATCGCCCTTGACCGTGGCAAGAACGATCCTTCCCTTTACCTCCTGGGGCTGTCCCTTGAGGTATTCCTTCACCACTTCAAAAGCAGCCTTAGCGGCTTCCGCGCTCATCAGAAGCTGCGGCAGAAAGACCGTTCCGGCTTCAAATCCTTTTCCCACCTGATCGAGGGCGGGAATCAGGTCCCGGTCGATCAGATCCAGCGCAGCCGTATCCTTTAGCGCGATCCTCGCCGCTTCTGCCGCGCTCTGTGCCATTCCCCTCAGAACGCTCTCTTTGAGGCCCATAGAACCGTTCACCGGGCCGCTTGCCGCTGCTGCCGTCTCTTTGACTGTTCTCTCCGCAGGAGCCCTGTCGCTGGTCCCCGCATAGGCCTCGATAAACTGCATGCACTGAGGATCAAGTCCCGCCAGCGCGCAGTAAGCCCTGTAAGCTTCCATCATCTCCTCGTTCCCGGGATTCATGATCGCCGCCGACAGGCCGCTCTGCAGCGCCATCGCGAGGAAATAGGAATTGATCACCGCTCTTCTGGGAAGTCCGAAGGAAATATTGGACACGCCGAGGATCGTATGCCCGTGCAGCTCATCTCTGACTCTCCGAAGAGTCTCCAGCGTCACCAGGGCGGAAGTGTTGTCGGAAGAGATCGTCATGGCAAGGCCGTCGATCACAATGTCCTCCCGTGGAACGCCGTATCTGTCCGCCGCCTCATAGATCCTGCGGGCGATGCGGATCCTGCCCTCCGCGTCGGAGGGAATCCCGTCTTCGTCGAGGACCAGCGCCACAAGGACACCGCCGTACTTCCGTACAAGAGGAAAAACTGTCTCGATGCTCTCTTTTTTGCCGTTGACCGAGTTGACCATAGGCTTTCCGTTATAGATGCGCATGCTCCGCTCAAGCGCGGCCGGATCCGTGGTGTCGATCTGCAGCGGCAGCGCGAGCACGCTCTGAAGCTTTTGAACAACTTCCGACAGCATCTGCGGCTCATCGATCTCGGGAAGTCCGACGTTCACATCGAGGATATGGGCGCCGCTGTCCTCCTGCCGAAGTCCCTCTCTGAGGATATACTCGATATCATTGTCCCGAAGGGCCTGCTTGAATTTCTTCTTGCCGGTGGGATTGATGCGCTCTCCGATGATCACGGGCTTTCCGCCGATCTCAACACATTGGGAAAATGAGCTGACTACAGTCCTTCTCTTAGGTACCGGCTCTCTGAAAGGAATCTTTTTTACGCGCTCCGCAGTCAGGCGGATGTGCTCAGGAGTCGTGCCGCAGCAGCCTCCCACGGCCTGGACGCCCATCCGGGCGATCTTTTCCATCCTGTCGGCGAATTCCTCAGGCCCGACATTGTAAACGGTCCTGCCTCCCTCTGTGCGGGGAAGTCCCGCATTGGGATTTACGATCACAGGTATACTGCAGACTTCCGTGAGCCGCTCTACGATCGGAATCATCTGCTCGGGGCCCAGTCCGCAGTTTACGCCCAGGGCGTCCACGCGAAGGCCCTCCAAAAGCGCCACTGTGGAGTCTACGCTGCCGCCTGTCAGCATTTTCCCCTGGCCGTCAAAGGTGACGGTAACAAGGACCGGCAGGTCGCAGTTTTCCTTGGCTGCCAGGACCGCCGCCTTCGCCTCGTAGCTGTCCGACATCGTCTCGATCAGGACAAGGTCCGCGCCTGCGCGGGAGCCGTATCTGACCACTTCTCCGAACAGTTCCACGGCCTTCTCAAAGGGAAGATCCCCCAAAGGTTCCAGAAGTTTCCCTGTGGGTCCGATATCCAGCGCCACATAGGCGTCCTCCCGCCCGCACCTGCGCTTCGCTTCCTGCGCGAGATTCACCGCCGCGGTCACGATCTCCTCGAGATCATCGGGAAATTTGAGAGCATTTGCCCCAAACGTATTAGTATTGAAAATATCGCAGCCCGCCCGCAGATACCCGCAGTGAAGGTCTATGATGTCCTCCGGTCTTCTCAGGTTCCATGTCTCGGGAAGTTCGCCTCCGCGCAGTCCCCTTGACTGCAGGATCGTCCCCGTTCCTCCGTCGAAGATCAGCCATTCCTTTCCCAAACGCTCTCGCAAATCTTTTCTCATCTTATTCACTCTTTCATTTTATAGATAAAGCGGGCGACAGACCGGGCGTTCCCGGGTCCGCGCCTTTCCTCAGGCTCTGTAGGGACAGTTTGCAGACGCTTTACAACTGCCGCAGCCTCTTCCCCTGCTCTCTGACGGCTTGTCCGACACCCCGATCAGCGCCGTGACCGATTTGCTGGGGGTCATGAGCAGCGTCTTTGTAAGACTGACCCCTATCTCCTTGGGCATATTCAGGATCCCGCTGATATCCTTCTGCAGTTCCAGCGGCAGGTCCCCGTATCCCGGAGAGTATCTTGGCCGCGTGCAGAGCCCGTCGCGCTCCGCCTCCTGCCGGATCCTTTCATTGATCTGGTCGCACCAGGTCTCTGTCATGGCCGCGGCAGCCGCCTGAAGGACCACCGCCCGGCTCATCTGCCCTACGCTCGCTCTGCGGATCAGCCTGTCAGGACCGGGTCCGAGCGTCACAGCCATAATGTAAACGCCGCAGCATCCCTCCAGATTTTTCGCGAGGTCCCTGCTTCGGATCTCCAGGTCCCCCAGGCACAGAAGCGACGTGCCGTCCGGCTCTGTTTTGACTATAAGCGGAAACCTTTCATATACAAATCTGGGCGTGACCGCTTTCTGTAATTCCCTGATGCACTCCGTGATCTCTGCGCGGACACTGTCGTCCGGTTCTGCTCCGCGGTAGCCCAGATACCGTACAACTTCATTGATATCCGGTGAAAGATCCATTTCTAACTTCCTCTTCTCCCATTTGTTTAAGGATGTTTTAATCTTACCCAATCCTCCGCCTATGTGCAACAACTGCCCGAAGGTCTTCCCTTCCATCCGCGGGGGAATTGACACCTGCACGAAAAAGGCAGTATAGTTAAATCCTGCGAAGGAGGAAAACATATATGTCTGAAAACAGAATTCATAGAAGTTCCGCCGACTCTTCGCCAAAAAAGCGATACGACAAGGGTACAATCAGAAACTATCTGATCATCGCTGTGCTTGTCATAGCCGCCCTTTTGATCTTTTTGTTCGGCATCAATAAGTGGAAGATCAATTTCAACCTGGTCGGTGACTCCAGTGTGACCTCGGAATGCGGGGAGCCTTACAAGGACCAGGGGGCTGAAGCGGAAGTTACCGGATCGATCCTGTCTTTCGTCCATCACCCGCTCTCCGTCAAGGTGTCCACTGAGAGGGTCAACATACACGAACCCGGCACCTACACCGTGACCTACTCCGCCAAATTTATGTGGCTCTCCGCCAGCGCGACCCGAAACGTTGTCATAGTCGATACGACTCCTCCGGTGATCGAGCTCAAGCACATAGACGATTACTACACCCTCCCCCATCACGTATACGAGGAGGAAGGATACACAGCTACTGATAATCACGACGGAGACATCACCTCGAAGGTCGTGAGCGAAGAAAAGGACGGCCACGTCTACTATACGGTTTCCGACCAGTACGGTAATACAGCCACTGCCGACCGTGAGATTTTCTACGACGACAGAAACGCTCCCGTATTCAGCTTCCCCTCAGGAGAAGAAGGCTTCCTGTTCCAGGGGCAGACCTGGGAAGACGACGTGCAGGCAGAAGATGACGCCGACGGAGACGTCTCCGACAGGGTCAGGTCCGAAGGCAGCGTCGACACAACAAAAGTCGGCACTTACACGATCACCTACACCGTCTCGGACGAATGGGGAAATGTGGCGAAGAAGGACAGATATGTCACAGTCAAGAGAATTCCCGTAACCGCCGATGAAGCAGCCGCCGCTGCTGTGATCACTCCGGTCACTCCGGAAACCGCCGCTGCGGGATCAACTGCCGGCACCGGTTCAACTGCAAATACAGCGTCCGGTACTACCGCAGATACTGCTGCGAATGCCGCTGCAGGCGCTGATGCAAGCGCTGCTGCCGCTGGTGCTTCCGCACAGGCTGCCAAGCCCGCCAAAGCAGATCCCAAAAAGATCATCTATCTGACTTTTGACGACGGTCCCGGCAGATACACCGAAGAACTTCTCAAAATACTCGATGATCATAAGGTTCTCGCGACCTTCTTTGTAACGGCCGCCTACAAGGACTATGAGGACCTGATCGGCGCAGAGTACAACGCGGGCCACAGCGTGGGCGTTCATACTGCTACCCACGAATACAGCGAGATCTACGCCAGTACCGACGCCTACTGGGCAGATTTCAACATTATGCAGGATATCATTCAGAAGCAGACGGGCTGCAGGACAGATATCTTCCGCTTCCCCGGAGGAGCTTCCAACACGATCAGCGCGAACTACTGCAAAGGAATCATGTCTGAACTCGCCAAGCAGTCAGAAGAGAAAGGATACATCTATGTCGACTGGAACATCACCAGCGGCGACGCGGGCGACACCACGAGCAGCGAGGTTCTGTACCAGAACATGATGAATGGGATCCACACCTATGAGAACTCCTTTATCCTCTGCCACGACATCAAGGATTTCACCATTGCCACCATGGACCGCTTCATCACAGACGCCCTCAAGGAGGGCTACACCTTCCTCCCGATCACCAGCGAGTCCAGGACCTGCCACCACGGCATCAACAACTAAAGGACAAAAAACAGCCGCTCACAGGAAATTCCCGTGAGCGGCCTTTTTATTTCTTTAAACTCTGCAGGAATTCCTCCGCAGTCTTCATCTCGATCTTCGTCGGATCGATCGCGTCCTTTTTGTCATAGATGAAGCCAAGCGCGTCCTGGTAGCCTGCCTCGGACACGGCGGAACCCTCCCACTTGTAGCTGTATTCCGGCTTTCCGGACTTTGTGTAAGCCGTAATGGCAGCGTCCATCGTGCCGAAGACACCGCTCTGATAGGCCTCAAACCGGCTTCCGGTGTAGACATAGATCTGATCAGTAAACAGATTCCCCGTCCCGCATCTGTTCAGCAGGAGGTTCTCTTTGTTCAGATAGGAGAACGCGCTGCTGACCTTGGTCTCCTGAAGGACCCCGTCGCGGTAGAACACGATCTTGGCGCCTTTATCTTCAGATGTCCCCAGCTCCAGCAGTTCCGGGAATCTGTCGTCATTGACATAGATAAGCGCGAACTTATTATAGGAATCCGGATCAGCCTCCGCGGCCTCCGCGGCGTAAGCCTCGAACCGTCCGCCAAATTTCTCCCGGTCTTTCCCTGTCTTTACATAATGAGCGATTCCAGACAGAGACAGTTCAGACACAGAACTGTTGATCTTTGCGGTCAGCTCTTTATCAAGACAAGGATTTCCATCCTCGTCAAACCTGTAGATCCGGGCCTCCCGCCCGTCCTGGCGTCCATTGCCTTCTTCCGTGATCTCATATTCGCAGATCGTGACGATCTCTTTAGCACCGTCGCCGTCATAGTCGCCGAGATCCACTTCGTCCACATCCCTGAATATCCTGTCTGTCCGGATATTCCGGCTGTCCATGCCGCCAAGTCTGTACAATATTTCCGAATCCCTGATGAATAAGAAGTCGACGTCGGCCTTTTCTGAAGCGTTATTATCGGGCCTATAAGCACAGAACTTCACTTTCCCGAACTTCTCCGTCTCTACCTCGCAGTAGGGTCCGAGCAGAAGGCCGTTCTCCAGCCAAAGGCGGTTCGCGCAGAATCTGTAGTTATCTCCGTTTCTCTTGAGGATCGCCTCATATACGGGTATATGCCCGCCGTCCAGATCCGGCGCGTATCTGCGGACTCTGTAGTGCACTCTGTAGTAGTCGCCCTGCACTGCCGCGTCCGTCACTTCGAATTCACAGATATTGGTTTCCTCGTCGCCGTGGCACTGATAATAGGTGTCATAATCCTCGAGATAGATCCAGTCCGGCTGGCGCGTCAGCTCATCAAGGGATACGCCTGCCTTGTACTGGAGATAATCCGTTACCTGCTGGGCGCTGATCCCGAACAGGTTCACCGTTTCTGCACCGCCAGTTATCTCCCTGTAAGCTTCCCGCTCCTCCTCTGTCGGGGTTATCAGTTCCAGGCCTGCTCCCGTGAAGAAAACCTGTTCCGCATCCAGATCCTGCGGTTTTTCGTAGACCGAGAGGAGAAATCCGTAGCTTCCGGCGTCGTTTATATAGTTCTGAAGTTCCCTGCACTCCTCATCTGAGAGTTTCCTGGCTTTCCGGAATTTTCCCTGCTCCTGGGACGCCGCGATCTCCGAGACCGGGGCGGTAGTTCCGGCGGCTGTCCCGGTCTCCCCGTATGACATGCTCTCGGACTCCTCAGCTTCATTTTCAGACAAAAACAAGGCGTCGGTGACGTCAGTAACGCCGCCCGAAGCCTCTTCCTGTCCACACCCCGTCAGGATAATGATTCCAGATAAAATGAATGGAATAAGGACACTGAGTCCTTTCAATCTTTGCATATCTGCGTACCTTCTCCACATTCCCCCCCGGAACTGGTTATAGGCTAATTATAGCAGACTCTTCCTCCTCTGTCAGCCTGCGATATGTTCCCGGCGCCAAACTCCCGTCCAACACAAGCGGCCCCATAGACAACCTTTTCAAGTATAGGACCTCCCTTCCGACGGCCGCGAACATTCTCTTGATCTGGTGGAATTTTCCCTCCCTGATCGTCACTTTCACTTCATTGGCGGGCTCAAGAACATCCAGCCGCGCCGGCATGGCTGTAAGCGTCTCATCCACTCTCAGTCCCTCCGCGAACAGCCGGCGCTCCGTTTCCCCTACGGGTCCGTCCAGCCTGGCAAAATATACCTTGTCCACGTGGTTTTTGGGCGACAGCAGCCTGTGAGCCAGCTCCCCGTCATTAGTGATCAGCAGCAGCCCTTCCGTATCCCTGTCGAGTCTCCCGACCGGAAACAGCCCCTTTCTCTGCTGCCCGTCGAGCAGGTCCAGCACCGTCCGGTCTCTTGTGTCCTCGGTGGCGGAGATCACGCCTGCGGGTTTGTTCATCAGATAATACACGAACTGCTCATACGCGACTCTCTCCCCATCCATGCAGATCTCATCGTCTTTCTCCACATGTATGGCCGCGTCCCTGACTTTCACGCCGTTTACGGTGACGCGCCCGGCCCTGACAGCCTTTTTGAGTTCACTTCGCGTCCCCGCGCCCATTTCCGACAGATATTTGTCCAGTCTCATTTCCGGCCTCAGATCTTGAACCGGTATCCCACGCCCCAGATCGTCTCAATGTACTGCGGTTTGGAGGTGTTGTACTCGATCTTCTCTCTGATCTTCTTGATATGCACAGTGACTGTGGCGATGTCGCCGACGCTCTCCATATTCCATATTTTGGCAAAGAGCTCTTCCTTGCTGAACACATGATTGGGGTTCTCCGCAAGGAAAGTGAGCAGATCGAACTCCTTAGTTGTGAAGTTCTTCTCCTCGCCGTTGATCCACACTCTTCTCGCTGTCTTGTCGATCTTGAGGCCGCGGATCTCGATGATGTCATTCGTCTTCTGACCGGCGCCTACAAGTCTTTCATAGCGCGCCATGTGCGCCTTCACGCGTGCCACCAGCTCGCTGGGACTGAAGGGCTTGGTTATATAGTCGTCCGCGCCGAGGCCAAGGCCGCGGATCTTGTCTATATCGTCCTTCTTCGCTGACACCATGAGGATGGGCACATTCTTCTCTTCGCGGATCTTCCTGCAGACCTCGAAGCCGTCCATTCCGGGCAGCATAAGATCCAGGATGATCAGGTCGAAATCCTCCTTCAGGGCAGTCTGAAGGCCTTTGTCCCCCCTGTTCTCTATTTTGACATCAAAGCCGCTCAACTCCAGATAATCCTTCTCCAGATCCGCGATGGCAACTTCATCTTCAATGATCAGAATTTTGCTCATATTCTCTTACCTCCACTTATTGCGTCATGCCCAAAGCGCTCTTCAGGCTAATTATCATATCTCTTCCACGTAGTCGTCCATATCACTGGTCTCGTGATACTTGCGGATCACGAAGTGCACGCAGGTTCCCTCACCTTCCCGGCTTGTCGCCCAGACATAGCCGCCGTGGTCCTCGATCACCTTTCTCACGATGGACAGGCCGATTCCGCTGCCGCCCTGAGCGCTGCTGCGCGATTCGTCCGTCCTGTAGAACCTGTCGAATATATTGGGAAGATCCTTCGCGGGAATGCCCATCCCGTTGTCCTCGATCTCGATCCTGACGGAGTCATGCTCGTCCAGGATCCGTATATCGATCTTCCCCTCCGTCTTGTCCATATATTTTACACTATTCCCGACAATATTGTTGATAACTTTTTTGAGCTGTTCGGGATCCGCCACGATCGTCGTGTCCGGAGAGACCAGATTGCTGTAGTTGAGCGTGATCCCCCGGGACTCCATATCCATGCCGAGTTCTTCTACACAGTCGCCAAAATAGTCAGCGACATTGATCTTGTGGAAATTATACGGGATCTTGTTGTTGTCGATCTGCGAATAAAGAGTCAGCTCGTTGATCAGCGTGTTCATATCATTGGCTTTACTGTAGATCGTTCTCAGATACCGCTCTCTTTTCTCAGGCGTATTGGCTACGCCGTCGATCAGGCCTTCCACATATCCCTTGATTGAAGTAATGGGCGTCTTGAGATCATGAGTGATGTTCGTGATCAGCTCGCGGTTCTGCCTCTCCCTCTCGAGTTTCTCCTCCGCGTTCTCCTTGAGCCGCAGCCTCATCTCCTCATAGTTGTTGTACAGGCTGCCGATCTCCCCTTCCTCAGTGGTCTTAAGTCGGTAATCAAGATTGCCGTCGCGGATGTTGTTCATGGCGACGTTCAGTTTACCTATAGGGTCGAAGAAATTTCCTTCCAGCCACCTGGTCAGCAGGATCGCCGTAAATAGAAGGATCAGGACCATGGCGACAAACATCTCTCCAAGGAACTTTCTCGATACAAGGGCTACTGCCCTTGTGATGATGAAAATGCTGCCCTCCGAGCCGTCTTCAAAGGTAAAATCCAGCTGCTTGACCACCTTGACCATACTGTCGATATAATATCCGGCCTCTCCGTTCTGCTGTCCGTGGCCGTAAGCAGGCAGCGCCTGAAAGTCCCTGGCCGCCGCCTCCTCGTTTCCCGTATAATAGAGATCCGATCCCTTCCTGACAACGATATAGGAATTGCTGACGTTTACCCTCTCCGAGAGGGACTGCAGATAACCGGGATCCTCCACCAGCGACGGGTCTTCTTCCAGATCCGCCTGTATTTTCTCATATGTGCTGTCCAGAAGTTCACTGTATTCCTTGTAGTCATCTGTCAGGGACACGTAATCCTGATAAGAAACGGCTCCGTCCCCGTTGTCCCCGCGCGCCAGAAAGTTTCCGATCACGATAAAGGACAGAATGAACAGAATGACCGGCAGAACGAGCACGATTGAAAACGCTATGATAAGTCTCCGCCTGAAAGTCATAAAAATGCCTCCGCGCCGCAGTGCGGCGAAATTCAAACATGAGTGTGAAGCACATTACTCTATATTATCTCATACTCTCCCCAAAAACGCCACGGTGCCCTTGCGAAGCCTCTCCCCCGGTGTCATAATGACATCAGTTTCTATGATCAGCCACTGGAGGTCTTAATGGAAAAAATCACAAGTTTTACGATCAATCACATCGACCTGGAGCCCGGCGTGTATGTCTCCCGCAAGGACCGCTACGGCAGCGCCGTGATCACGACTTTCGACCTGAGAATGACCGCCCCCAACAGGGAGCCGGTCATGAACACCGCCGAAATGCACACCATTGAGCATTTGGGCGCCACATTTCTCAGAAATCACCCTGTTTTCGCGGACAAGACCGTTTATTTCGGCCCCATGGGCTGCCGCACCGGCTTCTATATGCTTCTCGCAGGCGACTATTCCTCCCGGGAGATCGCTCCTCTGGTGACGGAAATGTTTGAGTTCATCCGGGACTTCAGCGGGGATATCCCCGGAGCAGCTCCCAGGGACTGCGGAAACTGGCAGGACCAGAATCTCGGCATGGCAAACTGGCTCGCCGACCGGTATCTGACCCGCACGCTCATCGGCATTGATGAGAAGCATCTTGTATATCCGGAGTAAGCACTGATATCCTGCTTTCATACTGGGTCAAAAAAGCGCGGGCAGCTGTCTCCCCCGAATCTATAGGGGCCGCAGCCGTCCGCGTGTCATTTTGTTACTCTATTGTTCTTCAGGCTTTACAAAGCGGTCAGAAAGATCTCACCATGTGCTCCACAAGGGACGCACAGTGCTCGGCCGCCTTGGCTTCGAAAGCCTCGTAGGACATCTCAGTGCTCTCGTCAGCCTTGTCGGAGATCGCTCTGACGATCACAAAAGGGATCTTGTTGATGTAAGCCGCCTGCGCGATGGCCGCGCCTTCCATCTCAGTGCACAGACCGCCGAACACTTTCTTGATCCGGTCTTTCGTGCCCCTGTCGCAGATGAACTGGTCGCCGCTGACAACGCGTCCTTCAAACACGCCGATTTCGGGAGCTGCCTCCCGGCACGCCTTCACAGCCGCAACGCGCAGCACCGGGTCAGCCGGGAACGCGAGCGTATCCAGCTGGGGGACCTGTCCGGGCTCGTATCCGAGGCCGGTCACATCCATGTCGTGATACATCGCGTCAATGGAGACCACGATGTCGCCGATATCGATCTCTTCCTCAAGGGAACCTGCGACGCCGGTATTGATCACATGAGTGATCCCGAACAGATCGGTCAGGATCTGAACGCACAGGCCCGCGCTGACTTTGCCGATCCCGCAGCGGACCACAACCACTTCTGTCCGGCCGATCTGTCCCTCATAAAAATGCATTCCGGCCCTCTGCGACTCTTTCGCGCCGCCCATGCACCTGACAAGACGCGCCACCTCAACTTCCATTGCTCCTATAATTCCGATCTTCAATCCTTTTTCCTCTCTTTCCGCCGCTCTCCGTTCGCGTACACGACGATTCCAAGCCCCATCAGGGACAGAAGGATCCCCGCTGTAAGCCCCGGCGTCCTATACTGCATTGTAATATGATTTTCACCGGGCACAAGGGAAATTTCCATAAGACACCCTTCAAAAGCACCGATTTCTATCTTTTGGCCATTTAATGCGGCCGTCCAGCCCTTCGAAGCAGGAACGCTCAGGAGCAGTTTTTGCCCTTCGCCGGCGTTCACAGTGCAGGAAATCCTGCCGTTTCTGATCTCAAGGTCTTTCACAGGCTCCGCCTTCTGCCGGATCTTCGCGGTAAGCTGCGCAAGACGGTTCAGATCCAGCGCCCGAAACTGCTCTTCCCGCAGCTGTATCTCTCCTTTCGTCTCCAGCGTGACCACCGCCGTATCCGCGTTTTCGTCCGCAGGTATATAAAACACTGACGGTGACAGCCATCCGCCATATCCATAGCTCCACCCGTCCGCCACGGTCAGTCTGCCCTGCTCCTGCGCGTCGTCCCACCACTGCGGGTCGTCAAAAGATACCTCGGCCGTCCAGGGAAGATTTCCATACAGGCAGTACTTTGTACCCGCGCCATCGGGGAGAGCAAGTTTCCACTCTGTAATTCCTTTACCATGAGTCTCTTCAGCGCTGACGGGCGTCCACAGCCCGGCTTCCTCTCCGGAGATCCTTGTGAAAAGGTACTCGGTATACGCAAACGGATCGCCCGCGGAGGGCTCTTCCGCCTTTTTCCCGCCCTCATCCAGGATCATCGCGGCAGGCAGCGCGTATGGATTTCTGTAAACCGCCTTCCTGTTGCGCGCCTCGATCTCCGGCACCTCGTGAAGGCCGGGGATCCCATAAGGTGACAGCACATACCTTACGCCCAGCAGAGAATCCGCCGGAAGGAAGGATGTATTCACAATATTAAAACTCTCGTACTCTTTCCTGTATCCCAGCCTGTCCAAAAAATCCAGCTGAATATTCTCCGGGCAGGATGTGTAGCCGCTGATCGACGCGTAACTATACGCCATCGCGTCGAGATAGGCGCCTGTCAGACCGTCTATGTTAGTGATCCTCGTCGACGTCTGAGAGATTCTGTAGAAGTCCTCCCCATCCGGTTTGCGAAGAGCCTCTATCTGCTCCTGCTGCCCCCTGCTGTAGGAAGCGTACTCCTCCGCTGTATCTGTGTGATAGATCTTCAGCATTGTCCGAGTCTCCAGAAAGGCCTCCCAAAGCCCCAGCGCCACCAGAAGAACTGCAAGGATCCGTCTGCGCCTCTCTATTACCTTCCGGCTGTTCAGAATCCGCAAAGCCTTATCCGGTGCGTACCGGTATCCCATGAACACTGTCATGGCGGCCAGCATCAGCAGCGCTGCCCTAGTGCTTCCGCTTCCTCCCGCGGGCCAGATCCGCCGGGAGACCAGCACCAGAATAAGACAGGTTCCTCCCGCCTTCGGTATAACAGACCACTGCCTTCCGTTCCGGAAACCTCTCCTTGCCGGCAGCGAACCCGCCCAGTAAGCCGCGCAGTACAACAACACAAAACTCCCGAGATATCCAAACCTGTACCAGTAACTGGTATTGCGCATAAAGAGTGAGAAAACATAGAACAGCGGTTTCCAGAAGCAGGACATCCAGGCTGTGAGAGCCGGCGCGAGCACTGCCAGTTTCTCCCTTCCGCGGATTCTCTCCGAGTAGAAAAAAGCCGCTGTTCCGAACGCCGCCGGCGTTCCGCAGAAAAACGACGCCCTGCTTATATCGCTCATCTCCCCGATCCTGTAACTTCTGATGACAGAGAGCGGGTTTCCCCTGAAACCTGCCGACAGGCCATACTCCATCGGGTTCCAGCTCCCTGCTTTCCCCTGGCGCAGGGCGATCACGTTGGGAAGAAAGAGAACTGCCGCAAGCATAAGGCCCGCGCTCATCCCGAGAAGATATCTGCCGAACTGCCGCGCGTATCGGCGTCTTAAGGGGCCGTCCGGGTTTTCGGATCCCCCGTCCCGCAGAAGCTCGTAGAGAAACCACACTGCACTGAACAGGTAATTGATCCCTCCGGTATACCAGTTCGCGAGGACCGATAACGCCGCGGGAACCGCCAGCTGCGCCGGTGCGAATCTGCGCGAATGCACAGCGCTGTGAATACCCATGACAATAAAAGGGAGCAATATGACGCCGTCAAGCCACATCACATTGCTCTCCTGTGCCAGCATATACTGCATCAGGCCATAAGCGACAGACAAAAGGAGCGTCATGTCCCGGGAAACTCTCTGCCTGAACCTGCGCCCTGTAAACCACGCAAAGGACGCGGACGCCGCGCTGAGTTTTGCCGTGATCAGAACTTCAAGAAAGAAGTTCATCTGATCCTTTGGAAACAGCAGCACAAGCAGGTTGAAGGGCGAGGCCAGATAATAAGCCCAGATCGCTGCCGCGCCGCCCCCCAGCGTGTTCGAAAAAGTATATACTGCACTGTTTTGACCCGTCAGCACGTCTCTGTAATAGGCAAAGAGGTCCAGATACTGCAGTTTGGCGTCTGTCACCGCGGGCGTGTTGATCCCAAAAGGGACGTACTTCCCCGAAAGCATAACGGTCCAGAAGATCACGGCCGTCACAGACGCCGCCAGCAGAGGATCCTGCAGGCGCCGGGAGAAGACCCGGCTCCTCCGATCTTTATTTGGCTCCCTTAATCTCGTCTCCAAGCGCCCTCAACTCCTCATTATCTTCAAAGACAAGGATCGTGTAGTCTCCGCACTCCAGTTTCTGCGGGTTCAAAGTATAGAACTCCTCGCAGATGTCCTCCGGCGGAGTAGAATCGATCCAGGGATTCTCCGGATCATCTCCATGGTCCTTGATCCACTGCTCTCTGTTCTTTTCATCGTCCACAGCAAAGTTTTTGAGAAGCACGAAGCACTTTCCGGGGTGCGACGCGGGATCATACCATCTCTCGTTGAGAAGCCAGTGCCTGTAATCGGAGGGGTTGTAGGCCTTTCTCTTTCCGTTCTCCGCGTCATAATCCCTGGTCGGCAGGACTATAACTTTGCCGCTGGACAGAACCGAGTTAACACTGGCGTTCCAGAAGGAAGCATATCCGTAGTGTAGATCATGTTCATCCAGGAAACTGACCAGCTCTTCGCTGGGATCCACCCCGATCTTATCCTTGTAATGTCCCCAGAAGTATACATGACAGAATGCACAGTACATCACGATCAGAAGCCCTGCGCAGACCGCCGTCAGGCGCTCCCTCTTCTTCATATACTCCGAGAGCAGCACCGCGAACAGAAAAATATCGTCGAGATAGATCGACAGCAGATACCTTGGCGCCCACTGATTGCAGGCAATGAAGACCCCCGCCACCAGCAGGTTGCTCACCCAGGTGTAAATGATCAGGAATCTTGTGAATCTGTTTCCGTGCCTGTTGTAGCGGACCAATGCCACTGCGGGGATCACAAACACCAGCGCCAGCGCCGCAAAGTAATTGACGAACTTCGACAGTCCGGGGAAAGAAAGGAAGACCGCGCCTTCCACGTTTCCGAATATCATGGTCAGGTTGCTCACGAACTGTCCGATCGAGTGCCACAGACCTGAATACTTGTCCATTTTCAGGTAAGAGCCCTTGCTGTCATTCCAATACATCACAGACAGCCTGCGGTAACAAACAAATCCCACAGCAACAACCACCATGATCAGGATTACCGTGATCATACACCGCTTGCTCTTCAGTACCCTGGACAGCTTCTGGTCATATTCAAGGAAATAGAAGATCAGGATCGACGCGGCCAGAGGAAGCGTCAGGATCATGTCCATTCTGATGCTCCCCAAGAGGGGGAAGAACAGCACCACTGCCAGCAGGATTTCCAAAAAGACCTTATACTTCTTATTATCTCTCTCATCCAGCAGGATGATCCGGTGCATGATGCCCAGCGTCATGACTATGTCAAAGAAGATCGTGAGATACGCGCCCTGGAAAAACAGCATGTCCGTAGTCTCGTTGGCGACGTCCGCAGTCTGATAAGGGTTCATCAAAAGCATGCAGGCGATCACTGCGGCTGCCAGATTCCTGTCCTTCTTGGGCATAAAGCAGTACATAGTCGCGAGGATCAGTATGATCCACATGACAACGACCATGATCTCCCTTGCTATCATCCAGTCCTTTATGACTTTCAGGATCGGGATCAGCAGAAGGTTCGGAGATCTTACAAACAGAACCGTACTGTAACACATCCCGGGAGGAAAGAGTTTACCGCTCTTTATCTGTTCGAGAGCCAGCTGCACATAAAAGGCGCTGTCCGAATGAAAAAATGCCTTTGTAAATAGGAAAATGATCCCGCATACACTCACAAACAATGCGATCATACATGCGAGCAGAAGTCTCTCTCCGGATCTTCCGGGTCCCCACTTCTCAACAGGCTTTACCGCAGCTTTTTTCCTCTTCTCAACAGGTTTCTTTGATACCGATTCCATACTCATATACAGTCCTCTGTCCACAGCAATTATAAGGTCAAAATATCGCCTCTTTTAGTATGTCTGAATCCAAATCCTTTTGCAATGAAAAAAGCCCCAGACCCTGATCGATCAAGGTATTGAGGCTTTATGATGAGCGATGGGGGGATCGAACCCCCGACAACTTGATTAAAAGTCAAGTGCTCTACCGACTGAGCTAATCGCCCGCACACTGTCAATAATTAACTTTTATATGAAATGAACCGCCTTTAAGGCGGTTCTTGGTAATGCCCAGAACCGGAATCGAACCAGTGACACGAGGATTTTCAGTCCTCTGCTCTACCAACTGAGCTATCTGGGCGAAATAGCGGGAGTAGGATTTGAACCTACGACCTTCGGGTTATGAGCCCGACGAGCTTCCAGACTGCTCCACCCCGCGACATCGAGAGCACCTATCATAGCGCTCAGTATATAAAACAATCCGTAATACGGATCATTGAATGGATGGGGGTGGATTCGAACCACCGAAGTCACTGACAACAGATTTACAGTCTGCCCCCTTTGGCCGCTCGGGAACCCATCCATATAAAGCCGATGATCGGACTCGAACCGATAACCTGCTGATTACAAATCAGCTGCTCTGCCAATTGAGCCACATCGGCAAGCTCTTCACATCTTAATGAAAAAAATTTAGAAAATAACTGGGGCCTACAGGGCTCGAACCTGTGACCCCCTGCTTGTAAGGCAGGTGCTCTCCCAGCTGAGCTAAGACCCCAATTGTCATAGTAAGAGCAGCCTATAAAGCTGCTCAAACGACCCTGATCGGGCTCGAACCGACGACCTCCGCCGTGACAGGGCGGCGTGCTAACCAACTGTACCACAGGGCCAAATATGATATCGACACTTGACTATTATACTTATTGTAAAACCATTTGTCAATACCTTCAAAACTGAACACCGAAGGAACTTTTCGTTCCATCCAAGAACTTAAGGATAAGCTTCCGACCGATTAGTACGTGTCAGCTGAATGCATTACTG
>CADBIU010000033.1 GCA_902794825.1 uncultured Lachnospiraceae bacterium | reverse complement strand
GACTTATATCGAGTTTGAGGCGATGAGCCATTCTATCACTCAATACAATATTGAGCAGGACGCGGCGGCGGAGAAACTCGGGAGGGTTAAGAGGCTGCTCAAGGCGCCATATTTTGCCAGGGTGAAGCTGCAGTTCGACCCGTCGGAGGAGCCGGAGGACTACTACATCGGGAGCGCGGGAGTGTCCGAGAACGCATTCGAGCATCTGGTGATAGACTGGCGCTCGCCGATCGCGGAGACCTACTACAATCAGGAAAACGGCAAGACTTTCTACACAGTTAATGGCAAAAGGGTGGACGTGGACCTGCAACTGAGGCGGCAGTACAACCTCGAGGAGGACAGGCTGTTCTCGTTTTTTGACACACAGGTGGCGATCGAGGATCCGATGCTGCTGCAGTCGCTGGCGAGCAGCCGCACCGACAAGATGAAGGCCATCACGGCGACGATCCAGAAGGAGCAGAACGCGGTCATCCGCTGCGCCGACGTGCCGGTGCTGCTGGTGAACGGAATTGCGGGAAGCGGGAAGACTTCTGTGCTGCTGCAGAGGATCGCCTACCTTTTCTACCGCCAAAGGGAGAATCTGAGGCCGGACCAGGTCTATCTGCTCACGATCAATCCGGTGTTCCGCCAGTACATCGACCAGGTGCTGCCGGACCTCGGCGAGGAGAATCCGAGGACGATCACTTGGAGGGATTTTGTCCATATTGCGAATGCGCCCGACAAGGGACCCTATGAGCCTTCCACGGAAGCGGACCTGGTCAAAATAGAGCGCGCCCTAAGGAGCCTCCGCCTCGAGGAGGAGGACTTCAGGCCTGTCATGCAGAAAGGCAGGTGTGTTCTGAGCCGCAGGGAGATCAGGAGAGCTTCCGAGGGGCTGGCCGGGATCGAGACCGGAGTGAGGTTCATGAACATCCTGGCCGACAGGCTGGCGGAGATCGCCAGGGTCAAGATCCAAAGGATGGAGAGGGACGACAAGGAAAACGACGATGCCGAAATGACAGACGAGCCCGGAGTCAGGGAGCAGAACCGGATTAAGAACCAGTACGGCGGCGCGTTCAGCGCGATCAGCCACTTTGCTTTTCTGGATATAGAGAGGATCGGCTGCCGGATCCTCGGGAGGAAGAAATTGACTTCCGCGGAATGGATCTGGCTCAAAATGCTGCTGACCGGCATGGGCGACAAAAATGTCCGTTACGTCATGATCGATGAAGTGCAGGACTATACGGCAGCGCAGTTGATGGTGCTCAGGCGATATTTTGGCAATGCGAAGTTTATGATGCTGGGAGATGAGTTCCAGGCGATCAGGCAGGGGACGGCATCTTTTGACAAGATCCGCGAGCTGTTCGGCGAAGTGGCGGAATTCCCGCTGCTGACCAGTTACCGGTCGTCGCCGGAGATCACGGAGATCTTCACTCGGCTGCTGCCGCGGGAGAAGCGGATCCGGACCGCATCGGTGCAGAGACCGGGAACTGCGCCGGTGAAGATGGCCTGTGCGTCCAGAGATGAGTATGTGATGAGGCTCAGGAGCCTGATCAGCGCCGCGGAACAGGAGAAAGGCCTGACCGCAGTGATCTGCGGGAACAGACGGAGCCTGGAGAGGATCGAAGAACTTCTGGGAGAGGACGCGCCGCCGGTGATCCGGCGAAACCAGGCGCTGCCGTCGGGCGGTGTTTTCCTGATCACGCCGGAACTGGTGAAGGGTCTTGAATTTGACGGCGTGATCTTGCCGGACGCGGATCCGCAGATGTACCCGGAGGACACCCTGTCGAGGCACCGCCTGTACACAGCGGTTTCGAGGGCGATCAGAAGACTGAGCATACTGGCGGAAAGAAATCTGACAGGCCTGCTCGAGAAGAAAGCGGAATAAAGCGCGGCGGACCGCCTGCACAAGAGCCGCCTGCATAAAGTACAGCGGACCGCCTGCACAGGAGCGCCGCCTGCATATAGCGAAGAGATCCGGCGGAGCGCCGGCCATCATATAGGAGGGAGAAAGCATGGTATCCATCGATAAGATCACACAGAAAACCGAGAACAAGTTTGTCAATCTTTATGATCTGGACGTCACGCACAAGAACGGCGCGAAGTCCCATTATTATGTCGCTTCCAGGGCCAAAAATGAGAGCGAACTCAAGATCGTCACAGGCGAGAATCATCCCGACGGCGTTATCATCTACAGCCTGTACGGCCCCAAGCGTGACAAAGTAGTGCTGATCCGCCAGTACCGTTTCTGCATCGGCGAATATGTCTATGAGTTCCCGGCGGGACTTGTGGAGAAGGGCGAGGACTTCCGCGAGGCAGCGGTGCGCGAGATGCACGAGGAGACAGGGCTTACGTTCGAGCCGCTTGATGTGGATCCGATGTTCGAGGAGCCCCGGTTCACTACGGTTGGCCTTACGGATGAGTCCTGCGCGACGGTCTACGGTTACACGGACGGAGAGATCAGCGACCGCTTTATGGAGGACACCGAGAACATCGAGATCGTCCTGGCTGACCGCGACGAAGTCCGCAGGATCCTCAAGGAGGAGAAAGTGGCCATCATGTGCGCTTACCAGCTCATGCACTTCCTTGTAGACGACGATCCGTTTGCTTTCCTCACCAAATAAGTACGGAAAGATTGCTTTCCTTATCAAACAAGCGGCAGCAAGCAGCTGCACAGGAGAAGCGGTATGGCACAGACGAAGTGGTATCAACTGGATAACGCGGCCAAAATAGTGCCCTCCACAGCTGGCGGCTCGGACACCCGGGTGTTCAGGATCACCTGTGAACTCAAAGAAGAGGTGGACCCTGAGGTCCTTCAGAGCGCAGTGACAGCGGCGGCGAGGGATTTTCCCCATTTCAGCAGTGTTCTGAAAAAGGGACTGTTCTGGTATTACCTTGATCAGAGTGATCTCGACGCGGAAGTGACGAGGGATGACAGACCCGCGCTGGATACGATCTACTGGGAGGGGCGCAGGAACCTGCTATACAGAGTCAATTATCACGGGCGCAGGATCAACCTGGAGATGTACCATGTTTTGACAGACGGGACGGGGGCCTTTGAGTTCCTCAAGGCGATCCTGGCGGAGTATCTCGGGATCAGGTACGGACTGGACCTGATTCAGACAACTGGCAGCAGGGCGTCCGGCGAGGACAGGCAGAACGACGCGTTCGGCAAATACTATCATAAGGCAAAGGAGAAGCCCGAGGGGCAGAAGTCCGCGCCCAAGCGGGCCTATCACCTGCGCGGCGACAAAGACGAAAACCTGCAGAATCACCTGCTTGAGGGGACAGTGTCCCTGGCAGCGTTTCTGGCAGCAGCCAGGGAGCGAAAATCGACAGTGGCCGAGCTGAGTACGGCGCTCTTTATCCGGGCTGCGCTTCATGAGATGTCGGTGCGCGACAGGAAATACCCGATCGTTCTAAGTGTGCCGGTTAATCTGAGAAATTATTTTCCTTCCGACACGGCGCGCAACTTCTTCGGCGTCATCAATGTGGTCTACGATCCGGCTCTCTACGACGGGACGCTCGAGAGCATTATTCCTGTGGTGAGGGAATCTTTTGACAAACAGCTCAAACAGGACCAGGTCGAACTGACTATGAATTCTTACGCGGCCCTTGAGCACAATATCGCGATCAAGGTGGTGCCTCTTTTTATCAAAAATCTGGTCATTTCCGCGATCAACGCCAAGACCCAGCGCGGGATCACGGGGACGATCTCCAACGTGGGCAAAGTTACAGTTCCCAAGGAGATGGAGCCCTATATTAACAAATTCAGCTGCTTTATGGCGGCGCCCGAGGTGCAGGTCTGCCTGTGCTCCTTCAAAGATGAGCTGGTGTTCAGCGTTACCTCAGCCTTTATCCAGCAGCCGGTGATCCGGAACTTCTTCCGGGACATGGTGGATATGGGGATCGACGTGGTGCTGGAGAGCAATGATTTCGATGCGCCTTCTAAGGAGTCGGCTGCTGAAAAAACGGAACCGGCTAATGCAGAGGCAGCAGATTCCGCAGGAAAGGAGGCGCCGTAATGCAGTATTGTCCTAAATGCAGGATCAGTATCCGGGGCGATAAGACAGAATGCCCTCTCTGCGGAGGGAGAGTTACGGGAAATGCGGAGCCGGGCGGCTTCCCGGTCCTTGACAGAAGACGCTTTTCCCACATGTCCCTGGTAAAGGTAGGAACATTCTGTCTGCTCACTTTCATCATCATCATGAATTCCTTGGAGATCCTCTATGACTTCAAACTGGCCTGGGTTCCTTTCGCGGTAATGGGGGCGCTTATTGCCTGGGGGGATCTGATGGTCGGCATTTACTATCGGAACAACCTGATCAAAACATTGTTTATTGAGACTTATCTGGCCATGGCGGTCTGTTTTCTGATCGATGTTCTTACCGGCTGGCACGGCTGGTCGTTGTCGTATGTCTTACCGAGCGGATTTGTTCTGCTGGTGTTTGTCACGATCAGCGTGGGGCGTGGGGCCAAACTTCGATTAGAAGAGTATATTATCTATATTTTTGTAACGATACTGCTCTCCATGCTGCAGATCATTCCGGTCCTGACTCATGTCAATCCGAACATTCTGCCGGCAGTGATGAGCATGGCGCTCCTTCTCATCGCCGCCTGCGCGGCAGTGATCTTCCGGTTCAGGGACCTGTGGAGCGCGGTGCAGAAACTGTTTAATCTGTGATCAAAGGTGGTTAATTATGGCAACTGGCAATATTGCAAAGAACTGGATGGTCCGGATAGGAAATCTGGTTGAAGAATCCATCGCGAAGGGAATCTACGAACTGGGGCAGGAGGCTCCGATTCTGGTTGGTGAGCCCGCTGAGAAGGTCTGGTACCAGGTGCCTGTTCCCGAGGGAAAGTGCGGAGACGGCTCCGAATATCACATCTACGTCCGGAAGGGGACTACTGATAAGCTGTGCGTGTTCTTCTCCGGCGGAGGCATCGCGATCAACGAATATATGGCTGCCAGGCCTGTAAACGGCGGCAGTGTCGCGGCCTGGGTGCCCAACTATTACTGGAATAATCTCAGGCTGTTCACACAGGTAATGAACATCAATGTGGGCATCACCAAAAACGGATCCGAAAACCCCTTCGACGACTGGAATTTCATAGTCATCACCTATGCGACCGGAGATATGCATATCGGCAGAAGCGAGTTCACCTACCACATCGTCGAGGGCAGTGAAGACGGAAGCCAGAAGGCCGGAGATGAGGCTGTACTATATTTTCACGGTTACGAGAACTTCATGGCTGCCATGCGGACCGGCAAAAAACTGTTCCCCACCGCTTCCAAACTCCTGATCGCGGGTGAGAGCGCCGGAGCTTTTGCGGTGCCTGCTCTTGCCGAACAGATCGCGGGCGAGTTCTATCCGGCCTGCAGCGATGTGACACTCTTCTCGGACAGTGCGCAGCTCCTGTACAAAAACTGGAAGCATGTTCTGTGCGATGTCTGGAACGCGCGGAAGGAAATCTGCAGCGATGTGAAAGGCAAAAATCTTGCCCTCGAGTGGTACCGCGGCGTCTACAAGCGCCAGGGCAATCGGTTTAAATACCTCTATTCGGGTTCAACAATGGATTACCTCCTGAGCGCTTTCTACAACGATATGACCAACAAGGTATACGACACTGATTCACAGATCCAGGAGGACTATTACCGGCAGATGCAGAAAATGATCGCGGAAATGAGAGATATCGGACCGGAATTCTCCTTCTTCATCCATGACTGGCACAGACCGTTGACCATGTACAAGGGAGGAACGATCCATACAGTAGTCCGGCAGCCGGAATTCACACTCCGCACGCAGGATGAAATGACCATGGCCGAATGGCTCAGCGAGTGCGTCGAGGGAAGGCCGTTTGATGTGGGACTGCATCTGATGATGAAGGGATGAAATATGAGATGCCGCGCCGGGATGATTTCCGGTGCGGCTTTTTTTAGTCTTGACTTTCAGCCTCCACTTATTTGATAATGAACCTATCTCGTCGGTATCCAATGGAGACCGGCTTCTTATTTCCGGCCCTTAGTATCTTGCCTGGCCGGGTATCTTGGCAAAACTGCTGAATCTAACTAGTAGTTTTTGTTCATTTCCGCAAATCGCGGGTCAATCAGGGAGTGAACTGATAATTGAATGAGAGATCTATTGATCAATATGAGATTCTCCGCGAGCTTGGACGCGGAGGAACAAGTGTCGTTTATCTTGTAAAGGATAAAGCGAACGGAAGAAACTATGCAATGAAAGTTCTTCTAAAGGATGACAATAAAACGGATTCATATGAGCAGGAAGCAGATCATTTGCGAGCAAGGACCGAAAACTTGCGCGCAGAGGCTGAAGTCCTGCAGGCACTCTGCACCGATGAGCCGGGAGATGTCGCCCTTCATCCCGGAATTCCTGCGTACATAGAGTGCGTCTGTGACGGTAAGGGTGAGTTTGCGGGATTTGTCATGGAATATGTGGAAGGAAGATCCCTACAGAAGATCCTTGACGATGGCAGATCGTTCACGGTCAGGGAGGCTGCCGTGGCCGGCCTGCAGTTCTGCGGCATAATGGAGCAGCTGCACGGGCAGGATCCGCCCATGATCTTCCGGGATCTGAAGCCGGCCAATATTCTGGTGCGGCCAGACGGGAAATTTGTCCTGGTGGATTACGGCGCGGTGAGAAAACTAAGGAAGAGCGCCGGCTCAGACACTATGCGGCTTGGAACGGACGGGTACGCGGCGCCGGAGCAGTACGGCGGATGGGAGCAGTCTGACGAGAGGACCGATATCTACGGCATCGGGGCGGTCCTGCACCATATGGTCACAGGCCGCCCGCCGCTAGATACCGGGCTGAGGCCGCTGGGGGAGATCCTGGGTGCCCAAGGAGAAACTCTGCAATACGACGGGCTGGCCCAAATATTGATGCGCTGCTGCATGACCGCCCCGTCAATGCGCTACTGTTCATGCAAAGAACTGGAGAAGGCATTACAGGGAGTACTCAGGAACTGCGAGAGAAGCGGGACCGCGGGAAGCAGGTATCTAAAGAGAGTAACGCATGGAAGCAGTGACAGGGGGTGGAAGCGGTTCGTGTTGTTAGTCAATACTGCGGTGGTCTGCCTGGCTCTGGCACTCGTACTCGCAGCGACAGCAGCGGGAGCGAAAACCGTGGAATACTGTGCTTTCGTCGAGGAGGCGGGGAAAAAGACAGCCCTTGAGGAGAAGAAGGAGGCTTATCTGAAGGCTGTGGCGCTAAGGCCTGAGGAGCCGGAAGCATATATCAGTTTTCTGAGGGAACTTGTGGATGACTGCGTGATCACAGAAGAAGAGAAAAAGGCGCTTGACGATGTCCTGTTTGCGAGAGTGAGCACTGGACAGCTGTGGGAGAAAGCGGCAGGAGGTGCGGAAGGAAACCTGGAACGAATGAGGAAGAAGAGGCCCGGAGATTATGCGGCGCTTCAGATGGAACTGGGGAAGGTATATTTTGCCTGCTATGAGGGGGGAAGGGAGGCGGCAAAACAGTGCTTTCGCAATGCTTTGGCAGAAGGCGGGATTTGGTTCGGCGACAGGGAAATGGCAGAGGCGATGGAAGTTGTGTTGGGGGAGGAATGGACCGGAGAGCGGATCGGCGCCTGGCGAGTGCTGGAGGAGACAGCGGAGCGGGAGGCGGAGATGAGCGGGAACGGAGTCTTCGCGGCGGCGGTGTGTAAAGCGGCGGCCGTTGAGATCGCGCTGTTCGCGGACCGCTATGAGGAGGCCGGGGCAGATCCGGAAACAGTGAAGGAGGTGGTACAGATCGCAGGGAGTTTTGTGGACGAAGCGGAGAGCGGCCGGATCCGGGTGCCGGACCGGCTGTTCGAGGAACTGCGCACGGCGGCTGATTCTGCGGCGCGTATAGTGAAAGCTTCCGCCCGGTGATATGGGGAAGACCGGGCAAAAAATGCAGCTCGAAACGCGAACCGGAGAGGCGGAGTAGGAGCAGGAATGACGATTTGGAGAATCTGGGGAGAGACCGGCAGGATCATGGCGTCTTTGTGCATGATCACAGCCTTGGCGGCGGTCACCGCTGCGGTGATCCTGTTGGTGCATGAGGATCTGACGGAACGATTGAAAAAGACAGTAAAGAAAGAGGCAGGCAGAAAGTTGGGAATTCTGGCGCTGATCGCGGTTTTTGTGTGGATTTTGGCGATCGGGAAGAGCGCTGCGGCGGCAGAAGCGCCGGCAGAAAACAGTGAAAGCGGAAATCCGGAGCCCGGAACCGGACCTGAGACCAGTGGCGAGCCGGATCCCGGGAACGAGCCTGAACCGCTTCCGGACGAAGACCCGCCGGAGATTTCTATTCAGATGCATGATGAGATCGAAAAGAGCGAGGACGGCCGGATCTACTGCAGAGCGGACAACGCGGGGATCCGTATAAGCTTGAAGGATGACCGGGAAAAGGACACCGGAATTGTGTCCTACTGCATTATAATGGCGGACTCGGCGGGCAAGGAGATCAGACTTGAAAACGCCTTGGACAGTGCGGCCAAACAGGAGATGGTGATCGAAGTCAGCGCGGAGAAAACGGCAGAACTCTCAGATGGGCTTATCCGGGTGACGGCGGAAGTCGCTGATGAAGAAGGAAACAGAGGAGATAGTGAATTCAGCTTCATATTGGATACTGTCAGCCCGGTGCTGGAAGCTGATTTCAGCGCGCCGCTCGAAAATCCTGCGGGGATCGATGAGAGCAGCGGGATTGTCTATTTTGGCAGCGATCCGAAGCAATATGCGGGAGGAGTGCCGGTGATCATGGCGTCTATGCGCGTGACCGATCAAAACATAGATCCCGCCGCACTGGAACTGCGGAGCGCTTATGCGGCTGTTCCTGAGGGACAATGCTGCGAGCAGGTGTGGCCGGCCTGGGAGAGCGCTTCTAAAGAGGAGTGCCGGACTGAAGTCGTGGAAAGCGGAGAAGGGGAGCCCGGCTCGGTTTTGCTGCAACTGGAGCGAGCTCCCGGGAGCGAGGAAACGCCGGACGGGGTGTACCGGTTTGGGATCACAGGCAGAGACAAAGCAGGAAATCCGATCGTTCTTAAAAGTGCGGAGAGCGGACTGACCTGTGAAGACGCGGAAAAAGGCACATATGTTACAGGAAGAATCGTGGTCGACACGAAGGCTCCGGAAGGAGAACTCCTCATTGAAAATGAGGACGGCGGGACATATTGCCGGATGGCCGCCAACGGTAAGGCTTGGACAATGGACCGCGACAGTTTCCAGCCATACAGAAATGAGGAAAACGCTGTCATTGAGTACAGCGCGGCTGATATTTCGCCTGCGAGCGTAACCTTCGGCCTTTTGTCAACAGCGGGGGAGGAAAACGACACGCCGCCGGACGGACAGGAGTATCGATCTGCCTGTGGAGGCAGGATCATGGTACGGGGAGGGCAGGTTTTCAGGATCGAGGGTCTGCGGCTGCGGGACCGGGCCGGCAATGAAACTGCTGTAATGCAAAGGACTGCCGATATCTATCTCGATATTTCGGACCCAACGGTGGACACGGAGGCGCCGGGCGCTGTGGTGAGAGCCGTACCGCAGATCACAGCGAGAATGGCTGACGGAAGACCTCTCTATGACGGTTCGGTGACACTGGAGATCTTCGCGGAAGATCCGGACCGGGAACACGGAGGATCGGGACTGGCGGAAGTACGCTGCGAGGTGACAAGAGACGGGGAGATCGTTATGGAGAAGGTGCTCTTTCGCGGGGAAGATGGAACTGTGTGGGAGGAGACTGCCGATGAGTCAGAGCAGACTGTCGCCGGGACTGAGCAGACTCCCGTTTACAGATTTCACGGCGAAATTTCGATACCTTCCGGCGGGGAGTGGGACAGCAATGACATTGAAGTTAAGGCTGTCGCGTACGACAACGCGGGGAATTCCTCGGATTACGGTGACAGCGGAATCCGAAGATTCGGAATTGACACAGCGGGTCCTGAAGTGAATGTGAGTTTTGACAACAATGAGGTGAGGAACGGACGATATTTTGACCGGGCGAGGACTGCTGTGGTGTCTGTGCGCGAGCGGAACTTCGATACTGAAAAGCTGACGGTGCGGGCGCCGGGAGCTGTGCCCGGGGAGTGGAAGCGGGGGCCGTCGGGCGACCCGGAGACATGGACCATGGAACTGCAGTTTCCCATGGACGGCGCATACACATTGGATGTGACCGGGACAGACGCACTGGGGAACACGGCGTCGGTAAGCTATACCGGCGAGGCGCCGCAGGCCTTCACGATCGATCGGACGCCGCCGCTGATCGAGGTGACTTGGGACAACACGGATGCGCGAAACGGGAGATACTACAACGCGGCCAGACTCGCGACAGTCCGGGTAGCAGACCTGTCCTTCGACGACAGCTATGTCAAAATACTGCCCTTCGCAAGGTCCTTCCGCAAAGTATCTGAAATCCGGGATGACAGGACTGCAGGGCTGATCCCGGTCTACGAGGCGGAGATTCCTTTTACGGAAGACGGAGAGTGGGCTTTGGGCTGTCTGTGCATGGATCTGGCGGGGAACACGGCAGTCCCTCTATTCGAAGAATCGTTTATTATTGATCGAACTGCGCCGAAACTGTATTTTGACGGGAGTACAGTGCAGGAGATGGGGGCTTACGGAGCAGAAATATCGCCGGCAATCTGCTGTGAAGAGGTGAATATGGCTCCGGGCTCGCTCTGCGCAAGGTGGAACAACCGGACGGCGGGCGGCGGGACCATGGAGTTCAGGGGCGGCGGACTTTCAGCTCGGATCGTGCTGCCGGATCTGCCGAAAGAGAGAGCCGCGGACGGGATCTGCGTGCTCACAGGGACAGCCTGCGATCTCGCGGGAAACCGTTCGATCATCAGGAGGAACCTGTGCGTCAACAGATTCGGCTCCCTCTACGACATCTCTGAGGATGAGAAGACACGGGAGATGATAGGAGCTGTGTATACGGAGGCAGAGAATCCGCTGGTCATTGCCGAGTACAACATCTCGCCCCTGACTAAGAGGCAGATTACGCTTTTCCGGAACGGAAACGCTGAGATCCTGGAGGAAGGAAAAGACTACTCTGTCGATGAGGAAACGGGAACTGCGGGCATGAAATATGTCTACAGTATCGACCCGGCTGCAATCAGCAGGGAGGGAAGATACAGCATTCTTCTGGAGTCCGAGGACGAGACCGGTAATTACAACAGCAGCGCGGGACGGTTTACGTCCGGAACCGGGTACAGTCCTTCCTGGGCGGTGGACAGGACGCCGCCTTCAGTGCGGATCACGGGAGTGGATACGCGGCAGGGCAAGTTTATTGCAGACGCTGTGCCTCTGCGCCTGATACCTTCTGACAATATGGAACTGAGCGGGCTGGAGATTGAGATCACGGACGATCAGGGTATTCTTCTCGAGACTTATAAATATAATGAGGAGGAACTTACGAGGATCATGGATGAAAACGGAGGGGAGATTCCCTTCGAGATCCGTGCCCGGGGCGAGTGGCAGACGATGAGAGCAACGGCTGCAGATGGAGCGGGCAATCGGAGCAGCGAGGCCGCTTATCGCATCCTTGTCAGTTCAAATCTGATGGTCCATCTCTACAGCAGCGGGGCCCTTCCGGCGGTCGCTTTTTTGGGGCTGATTTTGGCAATTTGGTTCTCGTACGGTGTTTACAAACATACTTTAGCGTGATAATATACTACAGTATTCGGCACTTTAATTCGTTATCTCGCTGATATGTTCAAGTGCCGGCCGCAGGTCAGGGACTTCCCGCCGCGGAAACAATATTCTACAGTCTGGGAGGATTTTGAAATGATCAAGAAGTTTGCAGCTATGCTTCTTACAGGCGTGATGGCCATCTCACTCGCGGCATGCGGAGGTTCATCGAGGCACCGGCAGCTACAGATGAAGATACCGAATTCGTAGTAGGTTTCGACGCAGAGTATCCGCCTTACGGTTATCTCGATGAGGCGACCGGCGACTACACAGGTTTCGACCTTGAACTGGCTGAAGAACTTTGCAAGCGTCGCGGCTGGACTCTGAAGAAGCAGCCCATCAACTGGGACAACAAGGACGCCGAGATCGACAGCGGCACTATCGACTGCATCTGGAACGGTATGACTTACACCGGCCGTGAAGCGGCTTATACATGGAGCAAGCCTTATGTTAACAACAGCATTGTTATCGCGGTCCTGGCTGAGTCCGATATCCAGACTCCGGCAGATCTTGCGGGCAAGGTTGTGATCGTACAGAGTGACTCCTCCGCGGAGACCGCCCTTAAGAGCGAGGAACTTGCCGCCCTCACCGGAACATTCGCTGATCTTCAGAGAAACGCCAGCTACAACACATGCTTCACGGATATGAAGTCCGGAGCAGTAGACGCGGTTGCGGTTGATATCGGCGTTGCCCGCTATCAGATGAGAAACAATCCTGATGCTTTCCGCATTCTTGAGGAGCCTATCTCTACAGAGCAGTATGCGATCGCATTCAAACTCGGCAATGAGGCTCTCAGGGACAAGGTCCAGGAGACTTATGATGAGATGCTCGCAGACGGCACTGTCATGAAGATCGCCGAGAAATACTCGGACGACAATCTTCCGGATATGCTCATTACTGAGTGATCGGGAAGCCAGACCGGCCGGCGGATGGATCTTAAACGGATCCGGCAGACTGCCGACGTGAACGGATAAGTTCATTTTGATCGCCTGAGCTCCGTGGCGGAGCGCAGGCGGTCTTTGTTATCACAAGCTAAGGGGGATTTATGAGCCTTTTGACTGTCATTTCGCAGATCGCGTCCGGCTTTGGATCAACGCTGATCGTTTTTTTCTGCACTCTGTTGTTTTCAATGCCTTTGGGAATATTGGTGGCGCTGGGCCGGATGAGTAAGTTCAAGCCGCTCTCTATTTTGATCCAGGGAATCATTTCCATACTTCGCGGAACGCCCCTGATGCTGCAGCTGATCGTAGTGTTCTACGGTCCCTATTATGTTTTCGGACTCAAATTATCGACAGCCTGGAGACTGTACGCAACCCTGATCGGTTTCTCCATCAACTATGCGGCCTATTTCGCGGAGATCTTCCGCGCGGGAATCCAGAGTATTCCGGTGGGCCAGACGGAAGCTGCAACGGTGCTCGGCTATACGAAGGTGCAGACATTCCTCAAGATCATCTTCCCTCAGATGGTCAAGCGCACTATTCCGCCGGTCACCAACGAAGTCATCACACTGGTCAAAGATACGTCATTGGCATTCGTGCTCGCCTATCAGGAGATGTTCACTTACGCCAAGCAGGTATCCGCGGCTATGTCCAGCCTTATGCCTCTCTTCGTGGCGGGCGTATTCTACTACGTCTTCAACTTAGTAGTCACGCTCATCATGAACTACATTGAGAAGCGGCTGAGCTATTACAATTGACGGAGGGAAGATATGAGCTTATTTGAGATCAAAAATGTGAGCAAATCCTTCGGTGACCTGAAGGTTCTCAACGATATATCCGTCTCCGTCGAAGAAGGCGAGGTCGTGGCGATCATCGGCCCTTCCGGAAGCGGCAAATCCACGCTCCTTCGCTGCGCCACCATGCTCGAGACCATGGACAGCGGCGAACTGAGCTATCTGGGCGAAGTGGCGGCGCACAACGACGCTGAAGGAAAGAGCGTCTACGCCTCATCGTCAGAACTGAGGAAGATCAAGAGCTACTTTGGCCTCGTGTTCCAGCAGTTCAACCTCTTCCCGCACTACAGCGTGCTCAAGAATCTCATCGACGCGCCGATCTGCGTGCAGAAGAGAAACGCCTCTGAGGTCAAAAAAGAGGCAAAGGAACTGTTAGTGAAGATGGGCCTTGAAGGCAAGGAGAATTACTATCCCCAGCAGCTCTCCGGCGGCCAGCAGCAGCGTGTCGCCATCGCCAGGGCTCTGTGCATGAACCCGGATATTCTCTTTTTTGACGAGCCGACATCGGCGCTGGATCCGGAACTGACAGGCGAGATCTTAAAGGTCATCCGCCAGCTGGCCCAGGAGCATATGACCATGGTTATCGTCACTCACGAGATGGCTTTCGCAAGAGACGTGGCGGACCGCGTGATCTTCATGGACGGCGGCTACATCGTGGAAGAAGGAAAGCCTGAAGACGTCATCACCAATCCCAAGGAGGAGAGGACGAAGAGGTTCCTGGCGAGATTTGCGGAGAATGGGTGAGTGATTGGCGGCAGAACATGCCGCGGTTATGATTGGCGGCTGAGCCTTGCCGCGTCAGTGTTGGGCGGCAGAGCCTTGCTGTGGTAATGTTGGACGGAAGAGCCTTGCCGCGGCAATGTTGGACGGAAGAGCCGCCGCAAAGAATTAACAGAAGAATGGAGACAGCAATGAAGTTTACAGTGGTAATGGCAGATCCGGCCGGCAACAGGACAGCGATTGTCCGCAGCGGTGTTCCCAAGTCAGAGCGGGCGAGAGTTGCGGCCGCGATCATGGCGGACCCGGCGCTCAGTGCTGAGCAAGTCGGCTTTGAAACGCGCCCCCTCTACGGAAAGAGCCTCGGAAGGCTCGAAATGGCAGGCGGTGAATTCTGCGGGAATGCGGCGCGCTCCTACGGTTACCTTCTGTGCAGGGAGAAAGAGATCGACCATTGCAAAATAGAAATGTCCGGCACGCGCGAGCAGCTTGAAGTCATTTGCGACTTCGAGAGGGAGACCAGCGCAGCCCAGATGCCTATGCCCGAGAAACTGGAGATGGCAGGCGAGGAAGCTGAGGGACTCTATCCCCTCGTGATCTCTCGCGGTATAACCCATATGATCTGTGTGGACAGAGAGTTTGACGAGGCTTTTGCCCGTCGAATGATCGACAAGTTTGGAAAAGGCTTCAGTGCCTTCGGCGTAATGTTTGTTAACGGCGACAGCCTGATCCCGGTCGTCTATGTCGCGGAGACAGATACGGTGTGCTGTGAATCATCCTGCGGCAGCGGGTCGCTGGCAGCGGCCTGGTATCTGACCAGAGATGAGAAGGATGGCTTCCACAGCTACAATTTCGAGCAGCCGGGCGGAACGATCACTGTCAACATGGCCAAACGGCAGGGAAGATATGCTGGCACTGTGGGCGGGAAGCTTACGTTGGAAGAGCCGGTTGCGATGGAAATTGAAGACTGAATTTGTGAGGGGCGTGCTGCTCCGGATGCAAGGTGGTTGTGAAAACTTGTGTCCGTGCGGCAATTGCCCCTTTTTTGTTTCTGCTGTTTATGCCTGGCGGCTCCATCGGATACGACTTTTTTCTTTTTTGGATGTAGCCAAATTGAGCGCTTCTGCCTGAAGTCCCCATCGGATACGACTATTCCATTTTTTGGATGTAGCCGATTTGGACGCTCCTGCCTGAAGTCCCCATCGGATACGGCTATTTTCTTTATTGGATGTAACCTATTAGAGCACTTGTACATGAAGTCTCCATCGGATGCGGCAGATGCCCAAAAGAGATGTAGAGTTTGTGCCAGAACAAGCTTTTCCAGTCCATCGGATTCAGTCGATGCCGAAAGTGGATGGAGAGTTTGTGCCAGGAAGCTAAATATCAGCCCATCGGATTCAGCCAATGCCGTAAGAGGATGGAGAGTTTGCTAAAACAAACCATTCCGGCCCGAAAATGATCCCGCTACCAAAAGGAATAAGCCCCTCGCAACGACTGCGGAGTGTTCCGCGATCATTGCGAAGGGCTTATCTGAAAGGGGGAAATGTAAATCTTGTTAAACATTGAGAGTTTTAAAGAGGGGGAAATGTTCTCTCTGTTTACAAGTAATACTATACACGATAGTTGTTATAAAACTATTTAGAAAGAATGAAAAACTTCTAAAGTTTTCTGAAAAAAAGAGAAAGAAAAAATTGAAAAATATGGCTGAATTTGGGACGCAATGGAAGTTATTTTTGTGCAAATGATGCAAAAAATATAGTATAATGACTCTATAAGTTACAGGAATAGTCAATACGGCTTCGCTGCAGGGGCGTGAGCCGCAGAACGGAGGTGCATATGCAGTCTTACACAAAGATGAGATCGAGAAAATTCCCGGACGTCATTATGAAAGTTATCCCCGGACATTTTGTAACGCCGAACTCCCATATCAATTACTATATCGATATGACGACAATGAAGACCAGGCAGAGTGAAGCTAAGGCAGCCGCACGCGCTATGGCCAGCACCTATGCCGCCACGACGATCGTCGATACGATCGTGTGTATGGACGGGATGGAGGTAATCGGTGCTTACCTTGCCGATGAGCTTACTCAGGCGGGTATTATGTCCATGAACGCGCATAAGACGATCTATGTATATTCTCCCGAGTTCGATAACCGCGGCCAGATGATCTTCCGCGAGAATTCAGAGATGATGATCAAGGGCAAGCACGTCCTTCTGCTTCTGGCTTCCGCGACCACGGGACAGACGATCCTCCGCGCAGGCGAGAGCATCGACTATTACGGCGGAACCGTTGTGGGCATCACGGCGATCTTCTCCGTTCCGACCAAGATCTTCGGACAGCAGGTCCACTCGCTGTACAAGATTCAGGATCTTCCGGATTACAGAAGTTACAATGCGTCGGATTGCAAGATGTGCAAGGACCACATTCCGATCGACGCGATCTGCAACAGTTTCGGCTATTCTAAACTTCACTGACATGCTGCGCAGACAATAGCGAACCTTTGCATGGGGCCGTCACGAATGAATATCTGGCGGCCTCTTTTTTGATTCTCGGACGCCGGATTTTCTTTGCAATTTGTTTGAAACAGAGTATACTAAATATGTAATATTTTGTTAAAACAAAGCAAGTATTGCTTAAAATGCGTTTAACATACTTGCGGCTAAGGAAAATTTGATGGCAGAAAGAGAGAACATAGATCCAATCGAAGAAAGAAAACGCGGGGGAGTATGGCGCCTGTACAGCAGTGAGGTCGTGGCTGCCCTGGTCATTATAGTACTTGTGATCGGCATCGCGTTCTTTGTGAACATGTTCTTCTATGGATTTGACCTTCCGGAACTCGCTTTTTCGGAGCCGGTGGTCAGCGATACATATGCAGACTCGGGACCGGGCAAAAAAGAGAAGAGTTTTGTTCAGTCGGAGGACTGGAGACTGTTCCTTGTCAACAGGGATCATCCGCTTGAAGAGGAATTCAACGGGGAACTCACTGAACTCCGCTACGGAGAGATGGTCGACAGCCGGATCTACCCGGATCTACAGGAGATGTTCGACGAGATGAGAGCAGCGGGACTTGAGCCCCGCGTGGTCCAGGGATACAGAACCCGAGATGAACAGAAGGAAAGGCTCGACAATAAGATCAGGGAGTACATGGGATACGGCAAGAGCCGGGAAGAGGCGAGAGAACTCGCGGTCCAGTGGGAAGCCGAGCCCGGTTCAAGCGAGCATGAGACGGGGCTTTGCGTCGACATTTCCAGCGACTCCGGAGACAATGAATCGGCAAACGCCGTATGGAAGTGGATGGACGAGAACTGCAGCCGTTTCGGCTTCATAAAGCGGTACCCCAATGATAAGTCTTCCATTACCGGAGTCAAGGGAGAGCCCTGGCACTACAGGTATGTCGGCCCCGAAGCCGCACAGGAGATCACTGACAGGAACACAACGCTGGAGGAGTACCTGGGGGCAGTGAGATAATTATTTAGTTATTATTCATAGAAACTTTATAAAGTGAACACAAGGAAAACACTTCTGAGAATAGAATAAGAAGGGAAAGAGAAAAAAAGCAGCAATGGCGCTGCGAACACTCTGTAAACTATGGGGGGAGTCCCATGAAAATAAGGAGGATGAAATGGCAGAGTACAAATTTGGTGATGGTATCAAGAAATTCTTTCTGGCAGGCGTAGGCGCAGTGGCGATCACAGCGGAGAAGGGCCAGGAGATCATCGGCGAACTCGTTAAGAAGGGCGAGCTTACCGTTGAGCAGGGCAAGGAACTCAACAAAGATCTCCAGAAGAGCTTCAAGGAGTCTATGAATGAGAGAGGCGTGGATATCGACGAACTCAGTCAGAAGATCTCCAAGATGTCCACAGATGAGCTGACCAAGATCAAGGAACAGATCGCGGCAGCACAGGAGATGATCTCCGAGAGACTTAAGAAGGTTGAAGATGACGTAGTCGATGCGGCTGATGTCGCAGAGGAAGCTGCGGAAGACGCTGCCGAGGCGGCTGAAGAAAAAGTCGAGGAAGCTAAGGAAGCGGATGCTGAGGTCGCGGAAGAGGCTTGCGACAAGGCTGAAGAGAAGATCGAGGAAGTCAAGGAAGCTGTTAAAGAGGCAGCTGAGGAATAAAGAAAGGCGGCGCGCATTAAAAGCGCGAGTCGACATAAACGAGTATAAAAAATCCGGCCGTGCGGCCGGATTTTTGTTTGCAGTGATCATCCTCAGTCTTTCAGGTTATCGTACGAGAATTCTGTTCCCTCCGCTGTGGGAGCCAGGGGCGTCATGTAGTCGCCGGTCTCCGCGGAATCTTCTTCGGTGTGGCGGATGTGTACGGAATCACTAAGGAAAGTGACCCAGCCCCTGTCATTGGTATAGCGGTAGCGATCACCTGGCTCGAAGAAGGAGATCTGCTCGGTTGTCACATTGAAGAGGTAATGGGTGAGCCTGTCAGTATACCAGGCGTTGTTCATGGCTTCCTTGGCGATTTCACTGTAGTCCGCTTCAGCGTCAAGAGCTTCCTCGGCGGAGATGTCATTCCAGGTTGCGTCCACTTCATACCACTGGCCGTTCAGCTCTACCAGATTCCAGGAGTGGGGACCTGCGGTCTCTTCATTGTCTCCGGCTCTGCCCGCGATGACGGTACTCCGGATTCCCGCTTTCTGCAGAAGATATTCGTAGGCGTAGGAATATCCGTCGCAGACCGCGCGATTCTCCTCTCCCCGGCTGTTGGCCACCAGGGCTCCATAAGCGGTGTGCGCGAGATCCTTGTCCGAGCTTGCGGCTGCCTCCCTGTCGTAAGAAACCAGATCAATGAGCTTGTCGTGGATCTGCAGCGCTACGCTCGGGGCGCTCTCGTCGAGATCGATCTCGGAGAGGAAGGCGTCCGCCGCACTGTTAAGAGCCGCCATCTGCTCTTCCCGGTCAGGAAAAGATCCGGTGAGCTGGAAAGCGATGTCATAAACGCCTTCACCCAGGAGTCTGCGCCGGTAACTGTACTGGTAGGAACTGTCACCCGCGTAAAGCCAGAAGAGTTCGGGGCGGTCGAACAGCAGAGCGTTGTAGCAGCGATGAAACATGGTCTTGAATTCGTCGCCCGCGGGATCCATGCTGACCTGGAATTCAGGGCTTTTTTCAGTAGGGTCCTCAGCGAGGGCGCAGGTCAAAAGAGCGTCATATACAAGCTGCTCCTCCTCTGTCAGATGTGTGCGGCAGTAGTGGACCGCGTCGTTTTTGGGGGGAGTGATCCCCTCGGAGGGCTCCGCATATGCAAACAGCACGGACGTTGTCAGCATGGCAACGATCCCCGCGGCTGCGATGGGTAATTTATTCATCTTATGTCCTTTCATGCAAAGACGATATTCTCAAACCGTACTGCAAGTATAGCATGACAAGGGAGCCTGAAGTGTTATAATTTTATGAATTTAGCGGTCAAAATATCGAAAAAAGGCGAATCTAAAGCGCTTTTGCGAAATTTCTATTTTGACCTATTTTTTACTTTTATGTTAAAATAGTATTATAGACAAGTGGCTGAAGTAGGTATTTCTGCGCGCCTACCGCTGTTTATTCTAAGCAGCGGTTTGTAAGAAAGGTGGTAATATGGCGCAAAGAGTAACCGGCATCAATGTGAGACGCAGAAGAGCAGCAACGAAGAAGCAGAGAGAAGAAGAAGCAAGAAATGAGATCAGAAAGCTGACTGGTCAGCTGGACGTACTGCGCGGAAGACTTACAGAGGTTACTGAACAGAGAGAGGCAATGACACTTCCGAATCTGGAAGGGAAGAAGGTGGAGCATTCGAAGTATGGCGAAGGCACAGTCAGTGAACAGAAAGACACTGTTTTGACCATCACTTATGCGGGCGGCGTACGCAAGCAGAAACTTCCGTTTGTGATTGCCAGCGGATGTGTTACAGTCGATGACAGCGAGGCGACGGAGCGCTGCCGCAGGATCAATGATCTTGAGACGGAGCAGTCGAAGCTGAAGAAGGAAATTCAGTACCGCGAGAGCTGGATATCAGACCTGCAGAAAATGAGTTAAGACAGAACGAACTGTAGACACAGACAGCAATGACAGCTGCGGGATCAAGAGTATCCTGCAGCTTTCTTTTTACCCGGCGAAAGCAATTACATATTCCGGCGAAAGGGGCCGCGATGAACACTTACGAAAAGATGCGGAGATCGCTTCGCGACAGAAAACTGAAGCATATGATCAGCGGAAGGGAACTCTCCGCAGCTGATATCACCAAGGCGGTGGATACCCTCATCGGGTGGGCACGACGGGACGAGGCGGAAGGCGTCAGGAAAGACCTGATCCTTTTCGACTTCGAGGCAAGATTCGAGGAAATCTCCGACGAGATCGTGAAGCTTTCTGATCGCGGCGAGGCGGAGGCGTACAGGGACATTTACGCCAAGTTATATGAGTTTTCCGAAGAAATGATGGCGGACAGCTATATGCCGCTGTACCTCTTCATCCTGTACAGATATGCCAACGCGCTTCTCGGAACAGGAGAAGCTCACAGAGCGACAGAACTTTTTGACAAGCTCTGTGAAGGAACAGAAAGACTGATTGGTATCACGAATACTTACGGAATTCACTGCCTGGAGAAACTGGCGGCGGCAGCAGAGGCGGACGGCCAGCACAAAAAGGCACTTGCGGCGATGGAGTCTATGAAGAGAATCTCCGAGGAGGAGTTTGGAACAGACAGCGCAGTTGCGATCGCAGTGAGACGCTTCTGCGGAAGAATGGCGGCGCAGAGCGCCTGAGAATCGGCGGTTTCTACGAAAAGATTAAGTGCGCATAACGTGATTGGAATTGTATTCAATCGTATTTTAGTATACAATAGGAAAGATTATAGATACTTTGGGTAATTGTAAGGGCAAGGGATGTTAAGATGCAGTTTACGGAAAGTGAAATCCGGGAGATTCTTCTGGAAAACCAGTCGTTGAAGAAGGATTTGCGCGAAGCGAGGGAAGAGCTGGAGGCCACGAATAAACTATATGACACGATGGTGGCGGGAACACGAAACCTGCTGCTCCTTGTCGAGGAGGGCAGCCGGGGGGCTGTTTACGTATCGCCTAACGTGGAGGAAGCGCTTGGCCTGCCCAGAGAGCTGGTCATGAGCGACGTCCGGGAACTGGGGCCGCGCTCCGGAGATATTCCCTGCGAGGAAATGTTCGGAGACTCCATCTCCGAGCAGAACGGGGGAAAGAACGCGGACGACAGCGCGATCCTGCGATCGGACGCAGAGTGCCTGGACAGGCGGACCGGGCTGTCTAAGGCGTATCACAGAAGCGTGGCAAGGATTGAGGGCGTGAACGGCAGGAACCGCTATCTCGTAGTGTATCTGGACGCAGAGGGCGGTACAGCTGACAACAGCCGACTGCATGAACTTCTCTACGACGGAACGGTTGCAGTGCACAACCGCATGCTCAAGGGCATGTCCCATGACCTCAGGACCCCTCTGAATTCCATCACCGGATTTGTGATGCTCCTTATGAAAAACGCGGAAAGCGCGCCAAAGGTCAAGGAGTATGCTCACAGGATCAGCGTATCCTGCCAGGATCTCCTTACTATGATCAATCAGATCATGGAGATGAGCGGAGTGGACAAGAACAGCCCGGAGGCGGATAAGAGCGAGTTCGCCCTTGGCAGGACTATAGAAGAGATCTCAGACATCGTGCGTGTCAAAACACAGCTCAAGCACCAGCGCTTTGAGGTCCGCACAGTAGGGATCGAGCACGATATTTTCATCGGAGACAAGGTCAGGATCACAGAAGTGCTGATGAACCTTCTCGACAACGCGGTGCAGTACACGCAGGAGGGCGGGGAAATCTCCCTCACTGTGATCGGCAGAGAGAGCGAAGGCGATGCTGACTTCAGAGAGATCTCATTTGAAGTCCGTGACAACGGCATGGGAATGAGCAGCGAGCTGCAGAAGAGACTCTTTGACAATAACGGACGTTTCGATGACGTTCCCGGTATGCAGGGCTCAGGAATCGGAATTGCAGTCAGCAGAAAGTTTGTAGCACAGATGGGCGGCACGATCTCCGTGCAGAGCACGCTGGGACAGGGAACGACTTTCTTCGTCGGACTCCGGCTGCAGACAGCGGGCCAGGCGGCAGATAACTTCTGGAGCGAGCACGGCGTGCGCAGGCTTCTGGTCGTGGGCGAGAACATGAACGAAGCGGCGCGGATCTGCGATCTTCTTCGGGACACGGGTCTGGATGCGGATTATACCGCAAGCGCGTACGGCACGATGCAGCTTATAGAGCAGGCCGGCGTGGAGGAAAGAAACTTCGACCTCTTCCTTATGGACAGGGATATTCAGGATAAAGGTTACTGGGAGGTCGCGGATGAGATCCGGGCTATGACCTGGAGCAAGACTCCGGCAATCATCCTGATGTCGGATAAGGCAGAGCATTTCCTTCAGAACGTGCACAAGCAAGGCATAGACGCGATCATGCCCAAGCCTTTCTTCTTCTCCACTTTCCGCACGATCGTGGACGAACTGGGGCTTACGAAGGACGGAGAGGGCACCGGCAGTGTAGCCATGAGTTCAAATCCTCTCGGAGGACTGAGATTTCTTGTGGCAGAGGACAACGCGATCAACGCGGACGTCCTCAAGGAACTTCTGGAAGTGGAAGGCGCAAGATGTGAGATAGCCGGAAACGGCAAAGCTGCAGTGGCAATGTATCGCAGCTCCAGACCGGGCTATTACGACATGGTCCTCATGGATATCAGAATGCCTCTGATGGACGGTTACGAGGCGACTGCCGCGATCCGCAGTCTCCCCCGTGAAGACGCGGCGACCGTGCCGATCCTGGCAATGACTGCCGACACCATGGAAGAGGATGTCGAGCGCTCCTTTGCCTGCGGAATGAACGCGCATATTCCCAAGCCTATCAATATTAAGGTGCTCAACCAGACAATCTGGAAGCTGCGCGGGAAGAAATGAATTTGAATACAGATTTGGAGACCGGACTCTTGGGAGTTCGGTCTTTTTGCTATTTCAACACAATTCCATCTGTTGTAGAATAATAGTGGCGCGGCGTCAAAGGCCGCTGCATGTGGCCAAGCACGCGAGAATGTAGGGAGTGACTATGGAACTGGAGAAAATTGCTGCTGATCTTTACCGCGAATTTCCTAAAAACGCCGAGAAACTATCCAGAGAGATGGAAAGGCTGTCCGGGCTTCTTGAGGAGACCGGCGCGGCGATCATGATGGAGATCGAGAAAGAGAAATATCGCAAGGACAAGGATCCTGAACAGATCCGGCAGTACCGCAGGATCTACCGAAGTGTGCGCAAGGAGCTGGAAAGTGTGGATGAGTGCCGGGCGCAGTTCAGCCGGGAGCAGAGTTTGCTGAAGGCTGAGAGGGATAGAAACGCTCTGGAGAGGATCGACTACGACGCTTTCCGCGTGGATGAAACTGTGCCCTATGATCTCAGCAGTGTCATCACTAATAAGAAACCGGCAGCATTCTCGCTGTATGGGCAAAAAATAGACGTGGACAGCTGGAAGCAGATGCTCCTGCAGACATGTGCGCTGCTCAACAGGATGAATCCGATGCTCTTTACAAGTCTGGAGATGGATCCGGATCTGCAGGGCAGGAAGCGCCCGTATTTTTCCAGGGATGGAGTAGGACTCGATACGCCGGCGAAAATCCCGGACGCTGACCTGTATGTTGAGACCCATGTCAGCGCCAGATATCTCAAGAAGATGATCTCTAAACTGCTGGGCAAATACAATATTCCCGAAGAAGAGTACTTGATCTACCTCAAAAAGGACTTTACGACGCTCCACGAGGAGACTTACAGAGTTAGAAGGACAGCTCCGGAGCAGGAGAATAAAGAGCAGAGCAGCACGGAAGAGCAGCTCAGTTTCTCTTTTGACAGCGACGGGAACTGGAACGGCTGAACCATGACAGCGACGGGAACTGGAACGGATAAGAAAGGACTATTTACTATATGAATTCATTGATCTTAATTCGCGCATTCACCGAGACTCCGGAAACGCCCACTATAGACCCCTCGGATCTGACGCCGGGCGCGCTGCAGCAGCTTTTGCAGTCAATAACGCCGTCTTTAACAAAACTGGTCTTCAATATTATTATTTCGATCATCATTTTTTTCATTGGAAAAAAGCTGATCGGCTTCCTTCTGAAACTGCTGGATAAATTCCTGGCCAAAACATCGATTGACGTGGGAGTTGCAAAATTCCTGTCGTCGGCTGCGAGGACATGTATGTATGCGATCCTCATCTTCATGATCGTGGGGCAGCTGGGAGTCAACACGGCTTCCATCGTCACAGTCATGGGCGCGGCAGGTCTGGCGATCAGTATGTCCCTGCAGGGAAGCCTGGCGAATGTGGCCGGCGGTATTTTGATACTTCTGATGAAGCCGTTCCGGGTCGGCGATTATGTGATGACTTCCTTTGGAGACGGGACAGTGCAGGCGATCGGCCTGGTGTACACGACCATCACGACAGTTGACAACCGTGTGCTGACGATTCCAAACGGCACGCTCGCCAATTCGGCGGTGACAGACGCTTCCATGATGCCGGAGAGGCGCCTTGATATTTCTGTGGGGATCAGCTATGACTCCGACATCCGCAAGGCAAAGGAGATCATGGAGGAAGTCTATCGGAGCTGCCCTGCTGTGATCGTTGACAAGGGGATCAACGTGCACGTGAGCAGCCTCGGAGACAGCGCAGTGGTGATCGAGGCCTTCGGGTGGGTACCCGGGTCTGAGTTTCTCAGCTCCAAGTGGTATGTGACGGAGGAGATCAAGCTGCGGTTCGATGAGGGCGGAATCAAGATCCCTTATCCTCAGATGGATGTGCATCTGGATACTGTGACCGGTGCCGTACAGACTGGCAACAAGGCCTGAGACCGGAAAACGCTTATAACAACCTGCCAAAATAGAGCATTTTATAAACTTTCTGTAAAAAAGTATTAAGAAAAACCAAAATCCGACATTTTTAAAATCTGCATGCTAAAATAGCAATGTTTTAGGTAAGAATGCAGAGAAAATGGAGGATTTATGAGAAAAAGGATACTTTCCCTCTGTCTGTCGGCAGTAATTCTGGTGGGCGCAGGAGCGGTCTGCGGAACAGCAGCGCGGGCGACCGAGACAGCCGGAGAGGGAGCAACCAATACGGAGACAGCTCAGATCGAGGAAGATGTAACAAATGACCAGGCGCCCACAGACGCTGCGGGCAACGTGATCTCGCCGGAGACAGCGAAGGCGATCGATAACGCGGATCTGGGCGTGACGATGATCACAGGTGAAACGGAAGCTGAAGAGGAGAATTCAGACACAGCATCGGCAGCAGACGAGGCGCTGCAGACGCCGTCCGCCGATGAGACGGAAATGAATAAGAGCACGATCGGAGCTGCTTTTGACAGCAGTTATCAGTTTGTCAGCGAAGATTCGATCGTTTATCTCACAGAAGCGGCGGCAGTCAAGAGCGAGCCTTTCGATGACGCTGAAGATATCGCTTCTTTGGAAAAATACAGTTCGATCAACCTTACCGGCACCAACGATTTAACCTATTGGGAAGTCAGGGTCGGCGGCAGGATCGGCTATCTTGACAGCAGTGTTATCACAAGAGACCCTGCTGAGATTGAGTCGCTCAAAGAGGACGACGCGAGAAAGGAAGAGAACGAAGCCCAGAGCAAGCAGGAGCAGGAGGAAATCCTCGTAGAGAAGACCTCCGAGGCCAAGGAGGATTGGGCACAGGCGGTCAAGGATGAGCGCAGGTCCGAACTCGCGAACCAGACCCGCAGCCTTAACTGGAACGGTCCGGTGCTCTCCCGCAGCAAGGGCAGCGTATACGGCCCCTCGGGTAAGGAGACTTATTACAATCTCAACATGAGCGGCTGCGTAAGAAACATGAACCGAAGAGGTTACTACTACGATGTTTGGGTGAGAAATGACGGCTGCAAGATGTTCGGCGACTACATCATGTGCGCGGCGAACCTCGGAGTCCATCCTTTCGGATCCCTCGTAGAGTGCAGTCTGGGCACCTGCATCGTCGTTGATACAGGCGGATTTGCCGCAGGCAACCCCAATCAGCTCGATATAGCGGTGACATGGTAAAAAGTTTTGTTCAGAGAATCATTAGATGAGGGGCGTTCAAGCGCGTTCTGGAACGGAAATGAATACTGCTTTACGACCGGACAGTTCGCGAAACTGGACCGCGCCTACAGAAGGCACTGCGGCCCGACGGCGATCACCAACCTGGTCTATACTTTGGCTAAGAGAGAGGGGATACCTATTTCTCAGAGCCCTGAAGCGGTGTTTCGCAGGATCGCCGGGATCGGCAGGAAGCGTCTTATCTATATGAACGCAGATTTCCTCAAGCGTTTCGGGGGAACCTCCGATTTTCTTGTACCGCTTATGATCCGCAGGAGCCTTAGGGCTTACGGGCTCACCGGTTACAGAATCAGGGGACCTTTCCCCGCTACAGCGCGGCGCGTCTGCACCGAGCTGGACCGCGGAGCGATCGTGTATCTGGAGGTACACAGACATCCTGTTTACGGAAATCACCATATGCTGTGCTATGGTTACACTGTCAGAGACGGAAGACTGATGCTGCGGATGGCCGACGGCTGGGTGAGAAGAATCCATGATCTTCCTGCAGGCGAAGAGCTCTTCGCGTTGTGTACGGTGATAAACCGGAAAAAGGGATAAAAAAAGTTGGCTGTAAAGTGTTTAAAATTCTTTACAAAATGTTACAAAAATGTTATGATTGAAATCAGTTAAAGAGTAACTGCCAACCGGAGGAAATGTAACATGATGTATACAGAACTCTATAGTTTCGAGGGGACTGCAGCGACCGATGCTGGTAAAACAGAAAGCACATTGGAAAAGGCCAAACTCGATTCCCGGAAAATGCTGCAGAAGCGCCGCAGCGCGCTAGAGGCTATTGGGAGTATCCTTCAGAATCTGAAGCCCGGTGCTCAAAAAAGCGGGAAATAACGAGCTGAAGACATTAAAAGAGCGTGCAACGCTCTTTTTTTGTTTTTAAGGCATCATTTTCATTAGAGGGTAATGGCATTGTGGGGGAAATTCGGCACAGAACAACTTTTTAAGACATTTATCGTCCCCAGACGAGGAACAAATTGATGTGTGCCAATCAACCTGAAGGCCGGGCGGCAGGAAATTAGGTACAGAAGCAAAATTTGAACACACTCTCGTCCCTCGGTAAACAAAAATTTTGGAAGAAAGCCTCAACTAACCTGAGGCTCAGGAATTTTCATGGACGCAATATTTTGCCAACGATGCCTCTGTACCGAAAAAAAAGAAAGAGGAGGCTTTGCAAGTTAGAATTTACCGGTCAGAGTTGTCCTGCAGGGACGAGAATCTAAGAAAAAGAAGCTTGTGTACCGAAACGACCGGATCAGAATCGACCAAAACGCTGCAATGTACCGGCCAAAACGCTGAATGTAGATGTCACCCACGCAGTTATGTATTATAATTATTCCAGTGTAAACCTCGCATTCCCGGGAGAACAAATCATGGAAATGAAATACTGTATGCACTGCGGTCACAAGCTGGATGAAAAATATCTGATGGGGGAGGGCATGGTCCCCTATTGCCCCGAGTGCCAGGAATTCCGGTTTCCGGTCTACAACACGGCGGTCAGCATGATCGTCATGAATAAAGAGTTGGACAAGGTCCTTCTGATCAAGCAGTATGGGAGGGATTCCTATATTCTTGTGGCGGGATATGTCAACAAGGGCGAAGACGCCGAGGACGCGGTCAAGAGAGAGGTCGGCGAAGAAATGGGGCTGCAGGTGCTGGAGTGCCATTTCAACAGGAGCCATTATTTCGCGCCGTCCAACACGCTGATGCTGAACTTCACGGCGATCGTGGAGGAAGGCGAGCCCAGCCCCAATTCGGAGATTGATGCCTGGAAGTGGTTCAGCGTCGGGGAAGCCCGGGCAAGGATTCGGGATAAATCCCTCGCGCAGGCGTTCCTCAACGGGTTCTTCGACGGAGAATACCACTTCTGAAGAGTGAAGCACGATCAAAACAGTGAAACTCTTCCGACTATGAAACAAAAAGAAAGCCGCTTCGGAAATTATCACCGAAGCGGCTTTTCAAAACGATTATTCTTCCTCCCTAGCCCTTCTCCGGATCTCACGGGGCGTATCCCCGTAAACTTCCTTGAACATGCGGCTGAACAGTTTGTAATTGGTAAATCCGTGCTTGTCGAGCACCTCCAGGACAGGCTCGTCTGTCGAGCAGATGTCGTGGTAGATGTGGGTGAGCCGCACGTGGTTGACATGCTGCGTGAAGGGAATGCCGATGTTCTGCCGGAACATGCGGCTGAAATAGTCGCTGTTGAGGCCGAAGACATCTGCGATCTGTTCGAGGGACAGCGGCTCCATATAGTGCTTGTCGATGTAGGAAACGATCTCTTTGATCCTGAGCTGATTGCGGCTCGGTTCGGGGAGATCTTCTTTGTATAAAGGGATTGAAAAGTCGGTGATCAGCCGGTACAGAATGTCCAGCGCGATCGACTGCGTCGCGATCATATATCCCTTAGGCTGGCGGACATGAAGCTGCACCAGTTTCTTGAGGCAGTCGCAGATTTCCAGATAGGCGGGAACAAGCTCGTCCGTCAGTTCCGCCCGGCTGCAGATGATCTGGAAATTGCGCTTATTTCCCATAAGGCGCTGGATCAGATCATCGTCAATCCTGACCACGATCATCATATAAGTGCGGGTGCACCGCGCCTCATGGATCTGGTTGGTGTCGATCACAATGAATTCTCCGGGAACAAGCTTGTGCTCGCTTCCTTCCAGATAAATGGTCGCGTTTCCGTTCAAAATATAGACAAGTTCCAGTGAATCGTGCCAGTGGGCAGGAGTGTATTCACCGGTTGTTCTGTATTCCACCAGGACCCCGTCTTCGGGGATGTTGTAGTTCTGAAGATAAATATTCTCGGGCATAATCGATCCTCTCAGTTATTTGTACCAAATTTACCATTTCAGGTTGGGAAGTGCAAGGACAATCAAAATGACGATCACTCAGGTGCATTTTTAAAGACAAGAATATGAATTTTTTGTGACGATGTATATTTTTTGTACATATTAATAGGTAATATGACGTATAATATATTGTGGACGGAGTTTGGTTCATTTGACAGCAGCAGTATAACTTGAATCTTGACGCGTTAACATAGTTTCAAAAAGGGAGAGCAACATGAATAGGATGATCAAGAGACTCCTCGCAGCAGTCCTGATTACTTCCATGTTACTGGGGTCAAATGGGATCTCCTATGCAGCAGAGATAGCGGATGGAGACAGCATCGCCGGTACTGAAGAAGTCACCCAGGAAGCTGTAGACGAGGAACAGGTGGAAAGTCCCGGAGACGCGGAAGCGTCCGAGCCGGCCAATGAAGAAAGCGCTGAAGAAGAGCAGATACAGGAAGAGGCAGGCGAAGGGCAGGAAGCAGACGCACAGACTGTTGAGGAAGCAGGCGCGGAAGCTTCTGAGGAAGAAAATGAAAATACAGCAGCGGAAGAAGAGATTTCTGAATCTGCTTCTGAAGAGGATGTGGAAGAAGCAGCTGAAGCGGCAGAAGATGCAGCGGCATCAGAAAACGCAGATGCGGCGGCAGCAGAACTGACTGCGGAAGAAGCTGCAGCGGCAGCAGCCGCGGCGCAGGCGCAGGAAGAAGTCTTTACTGCCGGCGAGCTTGTCTGTCACGGCTCAGACTACGATGTGACGCTGGCCTATGATGAGAATGCGAAGATCCCTGCGGCGGCAGAACTCAGAGTCCGCGAGATCGCAAAGGGAACTTCTGAATACAATTCTTACCTGAAAGGCGCAGAAGCGGCAGCAGGTAAGGGCGTGGCGGAAGCGCGCTTTTTTGACATCACGATCTGGGCGGCCGGAGCAGACGGTCAGCAGCAGGAGATCCAGCCGCAGAGCGCGGTCCGAGTGAATATTACCTATCATAAAGCGATCGAAGTGGCAGCCGAGGGCGAAGTTCAGGCAATGCACTTCGAGGATGGCTCAGCGGACGCCGAGGTGGTCAACGCTGATACCAACGGCGGCAGTAAGGTGAGCGAGATTGCTTTTGACGCAGAGTCTTTCTCTGTATACGGCATCGTGTACACGGTTGACTTCACATACGATGGATATACCTATTGCATCGAAGGCGGAAGCAGCATCTATCTGAGTGAGCTGGCACAGATCCTCGGACTTTACGAGACGGATCTCGACAAGGCGTTTTCTGTCGGCAATGTGAGCAATGTATCATTCACCGACTACGATCTGGTCAAAATAGAGAAGCAGGCAGACGGAGACTGGCTGCTTACGAGTCTTGCGCCTTTCACAAGTGAGGAGACGCTGACCATTGAGATGAATGATGGCGTGACATTTATTGTCGATGTGACGGATGCCACAGGAGATGAGTGGACGGAGAGTTCGGAGTTGGTAAACTTCCTTACAAATGCAGTTATCTCCGGTGCCACTCCTCAGGGAGGCGCCTATGTGGTAGAGCCGAATAAACCCTATGGCATTACTCTTACTTTTAAAGAAGGAAGACAGTGGCAGTTTGCAAACCATTCCACGCTTGCCTACGATATGCCGGCAGGCATGTATATACCGGATGACCAGACGAAGCAGTTGGAGATCGTAGTGACCAGTGGCGGGATAACCTATGAGGCTGATGCGACACTGAATATCACAACTGATGGAAAACTCACGATCAAATTCGATGAAAGTGACCCGGAATTCCCGCGTCTGGCAAATGCAAATAATGTATCTCTTCGTGCGCAGTTTAATGCTTGTTTTGACGGATCGGAGACTACGATCAGGTTCAGCGATACCGTAGAGAAGGAAGTCATTATTGATGATGACGATCATTCGGATGCCTATGCGACGAAGAGTGGAACATTTGATGAAACTACAGGAACTTATCATTATACGATTAAGGTCAAAGCTACCGGAAATCCCAAAAACGTCAATGTTAAGGATGTGATTTCCGGAACTGCGCTGAGGTTTAACAACGATGTGCAGATAATCGGAAATTCCAGCGGTTATACAACAAATCCTGTTACCGGGAAAGGCTTTGATTATACTTTCGAAGAGATGCAGGATGGAGAAGAGATTACGATTACTTACTCCGCTTCCCTTGATCCCGGCGAAATGGCTGGTGCAGATGAGATCAATGCGGATATGACAAAGAATACTGTCACGGTCAGAAAAGAGGACGGTGAGCCGCACAATGCAGAGTATTCGCATCAGATCAACTTGAAAACACCTGACAAAAGAGATGGCAGTGAAGCCGGTACAACTGCAGACGGAAATAAGATTTACAATTGGACTATCGAATACAATAAGCTTGCGCTGGCAGGCTGCGCCGGAGATGTCATCAAGGATGCGATAGCGGTAGGTTCTCAGGAGTACATGAAGTACTACGGAAATATTACGGTCAAGGTGTATGATCACGATGACAATCTTGTTGATACCAGAAGCTTCGCACCTGGAAGCGATTCCGCTTGGCAGTACACCGTTCCGGGTGGAGACACAACTCCGTACAGATATGTGTTCGAGTACCAGACTGTTGTAGACCAGGCAAAAGTGGATGGTCTCGCTACGGAAGTGGCGCTCACTAATAACTCGGAAGGCCCCGGTGGGACTGACGGCGGAGGAGTTACTGTAAGTCCTAAGGAAAAGGTCACGATTACTAAAGAAGTAGTCACTTCCAATACAGACGAAGTAACATGGATTTCCCATATCCATGTTCCGGAAGGCGGACTTGCTCAGGCGATTGTAACCGACTGGGTACCGAGTCTTTGGTATAATACGCGGAATTATTTTGATGATTATAAGGACGGATCTCTGGTGGTTGACGGATTACTTCCGGGTGAAAGTTATGATGATCCTGTCGTAGATGGGGATCTGGGGACTGTAACTATTACTTTCTACAAAGATTCAGGCAAAACACAAACAGGACTTCAGCCCGCAGACGGTGGACATGATATTACGATCCAACTGACAACAAGGGTCAATCAGGAATGGCTGGAAATTGGATATGAAAAAGGTGATGACCCAAATTTCAAAAGATTTCAAACCCATACAAACGTAATTGGCATCAATGGGATAACAGCACAGGCAGAAGTAACGTATGCAAAACCCGACATCAAGAAGACTGGTTTGGAACAAGCTGATTATCACTACATGTATACGCTTATACTAACAGGTGTTAGTGCAGAGCCGATCAGCATTGAAGATATATTTGATACAAGTATTCTTGAGTTTGATTCAGGAAACACAGCATGGAACAGCCTGAAGATTTATGGCGGTAACCAGTGGGATCAGAGTGCCGGAGGGTATCCTGTCAACTACAGTCAGACAGAGAACGGTGTTCTGTTAACAGCGAACAGCATACCGAAACAGCCTAACGGAGAGTATTATTCCCACTATAAGATTATTTATTACGCAAAGGTGAAAGATGGTATTGACCCGAACGAACTTGCAGTAGAAAATGGCGGGGAATTTGAACTGAGCAATACTGCGAAATGGGGTGATCATGAAAGTGACTTCAAGTTCACTTATAATTATGACGCCCTGAGCAAAGAACTCATTACCGCAGCAACTGCTGAGGATCACTACGCTTATTACAAAATCACGTTCAATCCTCGGCACGCTACGCTCAATAATGGTCAATCATTCCCTATGACAGACACGCTCAATAAGTATCTGAGTATTGATCACTCATCAATAACGATCACGACAGATCCAGCCGGCGTTTATGTGCCTTATTCGATCAGTGGTGAAAAGGATGAATACGGTAATCCCACGGGTGGAACCGTAGCGACATATGAGATTCCGGACGAAACTGCAGTAACAATTGAGTACAGAGCAATGGTTGTCGGAACAGGTACAGTTACTTATAAGAATACTGTTGAAGCCAGGGGAAAGAGTAAATATGTTGAGAAAGATGTTGATATGGGATCTTCCGGCGGTGGAGAAGCGACTCAGTTCAGCGTCAAAGCCGTTAAGGTTGATGGATATGATGCTAATAAAAAGCTTCAAGGCGTTAAGTTTAAACTGTATTCATCATCAGGAATAAGCCTATACCCTCAAGATCATCCTAAGCATGGCCAAAACTGGGAAATTCTTGAAACAGATGAAAACGGCATACTTGATATCAGTTATGAAAAGTACGGATTCTCGCTGGTTGAAGATGAGAAGTATTACCTGGAAGAGCAGGAAGCGGCACCCGATTATCAGCTTATAACATTCCCTTACCAGTTCAAGCTTACTCAGAATGCGGATGAAGTTGACTGGGATCAATATATCTATTTTAACGGAGAGACCTTCCAGATCAAAAACTGGCCGTTAGAGGGACTTGTTATTGAAAAGATTGTTGATGTGGAGGAACCGGAGCCCGAGGGAGAATCCTACAAGACAAAAGAGTACAGTTTTAAACTGGAAATCCTGGATCAGGACGGCAACGTTGATACTTCTGTAAATACGAAATATGGAAAGTATGACTTCGTAGAAGGTTCCACGACCTTTACTCTCAAGGATAAGCAACAGGCTTTATTCAAGGATATGCCGAAAGATACCAGATTCAGGGTTACTGAAACGGACTCACAAGGACTGGTAGTATGGGTTGGCGAAGGAGAGACCTCTGAAAAGAGCGAAGACGGATCATATTCAGGCATCACAAAGGGAGGCGGTGAGTATACACTTGTAACCTTTACTAATAAAAAGCAGGATGTCGGAGCACTGAAGCTGACGAAGGAAGTGACGGTGAACGGGGAGGCGCCTGAGACAGATGCGGACAAAGCCTTGGCTAACGGTGACTACACCTTTACGGTCACAGGCCCCGGAAACGTAAACAAGGCTGTGGTGATAACCGTCACAGGCGGCGCAGCAGAGTCAGCGACCATCGACGGTGAAGAGGCTGAGGTCGGAAGCGACGGCTATGTTGTGATCGGAGGCCTGACACCTGGCGTATACACGATCACAGAGAGCGTGCCTGAAAACGGAACGAAGATCAGCAAGATCAATGGAACAGCGACAGAGGAGTACAGCACGACAGTCACAGTAGCCGAAGGCGATACTGTAAGCGCAGAGGCGACAGCAAGCTTTACCAATGATTATAAAACAGTTGACCTGGGCGTAACCAAAGCCTGGGATCCTGCAGCACCGAAAGGCGCCAAGGTAACCCTTACACTGTACAAGGGAGAAACCGAGGGTGCAGCCACAACCGTGGTCGACACCATCGAGCTTGACGGGACAGCGGACACGAGCGCTGCGAATGTAAGCGGCGTGAACGGAGCCACGAAGCAGGAAGATACGGCATGGCATGCGCAGTTCACCGGACTGCCCAAGTATGAATATGTGGCAGGCACGGATGGCGCAGCCGGAACGGTCAGAGAGATCTTCTACTTAGTGAAGGAGACTTCCGGAGTAAGCGGCTTCAACGCGGTGTATACCAAAGCGGACGGAACCACTGCAGAATATGCAGATGATGGAGGAACGGTCACGAACACGCAGGAGAAGGGAGCGCTGAAGCTGACCAAGGAAGTGACGGTGAACGGAGCGGCTACCACGGAGACAAGTGCGGACGGCGACTACACCTTCACTATCACAGGCCCCGGAAGCGTAAGCAAGACTGTAGTGATCACAGTGACAAACGGCGAGGCGGCGTCAGCGACCATCGACGGGGAACCGGCTACGCTTACAGACGGCTATGTCGTGATCGGTGACCTCACTCCCGGTGATTACATGATCACTGAGACTGTACCCACCAACGGAACGAAGATCAGCAAGATCAATGACGAAGAGACAACGGAGTACAGCACGACAGTCACAGTAGTTGCAGGCGACACTGCGGCAGCGCAGGCTTCTGCGACATTCACGAACAACTATGAGACCACTGAAATAGAAGTAGACAAGAAGTGGGTGAATGCGGATGGAAGCGATACTTGGCCTGATGGAGTAACGATTGATATCCAGCTGACAGCGGACGGTACGGATGTGAGCGGAAAGACTGCAACCCTGAGTGCAGACCAGCCGAGCTACAAATTCGAAAAACTGCCGAAGTACAATTCAAATGGAAATGAAATCGCATACAGTGTGAAAGAATCTAAGGTGCCGGGCTATTCGGGCTTTGCGGAAGCAGTTGCTGACGGCAAGATTACGATCACAAACACACAGGGAGCCACCCAGATCGAAGTAGAAAAGAAGTGGGTGAACGCGGATGGAACAGATACATGGCCTACCGGAGTGACAGTAGAAATCCAGCTGACAGCAGACGGCGATCCGGTGAGCGGAAAGACTGCAACACTGAGCAAAGATAAACCGAGCCACAAGTTTGAAGGTCTGCCGATGTACCGGGCGGACGGAAAGACCGAGATCGAATACAGTGTGAAAGAACTTAAAGTATCCGGCTATACCAGTAAGGTCGGAGAAACAATAACAGGCCGCATTACAGTCACGAACACGCAGGAGACCACTGAAGTTGTAGTTGACAAGAAGTGGGTGAACGCGGATGGAACAGAAACATGGCCTGATGGAGTAACGGTTGAGATCCAGCTGACATCAGACGGTACAGAAGTGAGCGGAAAGACTGCAATCCTGAGTGCAGACCAGACGAGCTACACCTTCGACAAACTGCCGAAGTACCAGTCAGACGGTAAGACTGAAATCGTGTACAGCATTGAAGAGCCTACAAAGATAGCTGGCTATACAAGCAGTGTAGAAAAGAAGGAAGCTGGAAAGTTCACGGTAACTAATGCGTACAGCGCTACTGGTACCCTGAATCTTGAGGCAGAGAAGAAGTTCAAGAACGGAAAGCTGAAAGAAGGCGAGTTTACCTTCGAACTTATGGATGCGGGCGGAAAGGTCCTGCAGAGCAAGACCAATGACGCAGCCGGAAAGGTGGCGTTTGACGAGATTGAATACAAGCTGTCAGATGTCGCGAAGGCACCGTTCACCTACACAGTACGAGAAGTGCCCGGAAGCAGGGCGGATGTGAAGTATGACGCGACTGTCTATACTGTCACAGTCGAACTGAAGGATAAGGGCGACGAAACACTGGAAGTGACTAAGAAGATCGATAACGGCGGAGCGCTCAAGTTCGAGAACGAGCAGCTGAACGTCGAGACTTCGGTCACGATCGGAGGCGTGAAGCAGCTCAAGGGCCAGACGCTGAAGAAAGACCAGTTCAAGTTCGTCCTGGCTGATGAGAACGGCAAGTGGCTCGACACGGCGACAAACGATGCAGAAGGAAACTTCACATTTAAGCCCATCACCTACAAGCTTTTCGACCTGAACGGAGAGAAGACGAAGGTCTACTCCTACAGTGTCTGGGAAGTGAAGGGAAGCGAGAGCGGAATCACTTATGACAAGACGGTCTACACGGTCAAGGTTACAGTCACCGACAACGGAGACGGAACAATGACTGCAAAGGCTGACAAGGCAAAGAGTGATATCAAATTTGTCAACACGACTACCGAGAAGAAGAGCAAGAAGACCAGCAGCAGTAAGAGCAGCAAGACCGGTGACGAGGCTCCTCTGGGAGTCCTGTTCGGAGGACTTGGAGTCGGCGCGATCGGACTTGCGGTACTTCTTTGGAATCGCAAGAAGAAAAAGGATGAAGAGTAAAGAGTATTGATCTGATGCGGCGGAAGCTGCATAAGGCCATGAGATTAGAAAGCGGAGCGTGCCGGTCACGCTCCGCTTTTTTGTACTGCAGATTTGTCAAAATAGAGACAAACTGCGGGTTGATTAATTGTAAACGTCAAATCATGCGCCGGGGTCAAAAGCAACGCCGCTGAAAACAGGCGGCGCTTATAATTTACAACGTCAGGCGGGTGGTTTGACGTTTACAAAATATCTTCAATTTCCCCTTGACTTTTTATTAGCAGGCTTTTGTGAGTGATTTACACCCGGTCGTCTGCCAGGCCATATAACACAACCGGCCGCAGTCTATACACTGTGGCCGGCTTGCTTCTTTTTGCCCTAAGCAATTTCGTATTTTTTATATAATTCCTTACGTTCTTCAGGAGAAGCATTCAATTTCGTATTTTTTATATAATTCCTTACGTTCTTCAGGAGAAGCATTCAATGCTTTATAGTATTCTTCGCTGCCGGGAGCAAGTTTTCTGAGAAGGGCGATCACCATGTCCTCGCCTTCAGCTCTGCCTTCAGCTCTGCCTCTAGCCATGCCTTTTTCTATCCCTCTGGCTTCCACTCTATCTAACATTTCACACATATTCTTCGGCTTGCCTCCTTCCTCGTTGATAGTAAGCTCATACCTGTCGTCGTCGGTCAGTAAAGACATCAGTTTCAGAATCTCGTCCGTATGGACAAACTCGGTTCTGTCTGTGGACACATAACCAGAATCAGCCCGCTTATGCGCCATAAAGTCGGCGATGATCCGGAAATCGCTGCGGAACCGGCTGATCTCTTCATCACTCATAAACGCGATCTCAAACAGATTGACCTTGTAATCATTGACGTAGGGTCTCAGATCATCCGGGACATCGATCGCCTCATGAAGTGTCCGGTTGCTTTCCCAGTGTGTATTGCCAAAATACAGCACAATCGTAATTACAGGATATCGCTCTTTTGC
>CADBIU010000032.1 GCA_902794825.1 uncultured Lachnospiraceae bacterium | reverse complement strand
TTTGTATACAATAATACAATTCTCATTTGGAAATCTTTGTGCAACCTATACAATCCCGCACACGGCATGATTCTTCACGGAATCCAGCCAGTAGAACAAGCTCTCAGGCTCTCTCACGGTGACCATCCCGAAAAGGTCTGTCCGATCCGGGCAGATCTGTCTGAACAGGTCCGGTTCGTCCTTAAGGAGCAGCGGGTCATACCGCTGCGTTTTCCGGTCGTTAAAGACTGCGCTGTAACACATCTCCGCCTCAACCATGTCCTGGAACATGTGGCTTCCGTAACTGAGTTCGGGCATCAGGATATATCTGCAAAGCTGACAGGAACACCGAGTTCCGGTGAAGATGTGCCGATCCGCCCGGGCGTCATCAGGAGCAGGTTCTTACCGCTTCCGGAATAATACCGGTTGATCGCCCCGACCGCTTCAGCCACTTTATGCTTCTGCGCATAGGGAAACGCGCCGTACATAGCCGGATCGATCTGGACGATAACGTCCACCTTTCTCTTTTTTGACGTGCCCATGGACGCGTCCCGCACATCAAAGAGCGTCCCCTTGAGTTCGATTCCCTCCAGCTTCACTTCTTCGCTCTCTCCTCCCAGATAGAGCGGCCTGCATTGCAGCAGGTTGATGACAAAATCGCCGTCTTTGTCCATATTGATCGCATATTCAATGTCCACCGCTGTCCCGTAGACCCGCTCAAGCGTCTTGAGGATCCTCTGCATCAGGCCGGTGAATACACGGTTTTCGAGAAGCCGCTGACAGCTGACAAACCAGACGTCCCTGTAGATGCCCCGGTCGCTGAGCATTCTCTCCGCCTCGTAGTCGTGCTCCATTACCATCCGTTTATACCAAAGCGGCAGCACATCCAGGAGCTGCTCCAGCCGCACCTCCTTATAGCGGTTTTCCCTGCAGTCCAGCACGTCCACATTTCTCTGCGAGAAGCGGTGTTTCTGCGCGGCGCTCGTATAGACCGTGATCTCCGGCCGGTCCAGATTGGAGAGCCTGGGATAATCCTCCCTTGTCCTGTCCACGGCCTTGGTGCCCAGCCCCATCACCATTCGCAGCATTCCCGCCTCCGGGTCCATATTGGGATACCACTGGTAAGCGCTGTGGCTGTAGCCGACGCCCGCCACGCAGGGCATATAGTACCTTTCGTAGTAACTGCCGGAAACCCTCTGTACGAGAATTGCCATCTGTTCATCTTTTCCTGCCAGCCCCCTTCGCAGCCGGTACTCCAGCGCTGACCGGTCCATAGTGCTTGCATAAACTTGCCGCACCGCGTTCTCGAACGCTTCCAGCCGCTCAGCCATATTCCCTCTGTTCACACAGAAAACGGACTCGTATTTGCCCGCAAACGCGTTGCCGAATCCGTCCTCCAGAAAGCTCGAGGATCTGACGATGAAGGGATTCTGGCCAAAATATTCCAGCACACTCTCAAATTGCTCCCGGATCTTCCCCGGAAACTTGTCGGTCAGAAGGCGCTCCCTGAGTTCTCCAGCCGCCTCAAAATAACCTTCCTTTGACCGCTGCCTTATTCTAAGGCGCCAGTCCCCGTTGCTCACGATATAAGTGTAGAAAACATCCGAGCCGATGTAGAAAGAATCGTGAGGCTCAGCATAAGCGCGGTAGTCTTTCAGTTCTGTCTCCGCGATCTTGCGGGCCAGCAGCATGCCGCAGGCCTTTCCTCCTATAGCGCCGCTGCCGATCATGCGGTCGCGCACCACGAAGTAATCTTTGGGCATAAAGTATTTCTGCACAAGTTCTTTCAGGTGACTGTCTTTGGTCATCATACTGTCGATGATCTGGTCCTCCATATGCCCGGTGAAATACCCCGCCGCGTAAGCCGCCTTGGCCATGCTGTAGAAACGGTCATAGCTGTCGATATTTTGGTCCTAGCTCTGCTGCCGTATCTCGTGAACCGTCTGGTAATACCTGCTGATGCCTACGCCGTCGTCGATCAGGTGCAGCTCTCCTTCCTCCTTCCTGCAGCCGTGCGGTAAGAACATCGTCTCTGAATTCCGCTGCCACACTTTGACCGGGTGCAGATAGATCCACTTCTCGTTCGTGTAGACATTCAAAAGGAGCTGCGTCGTCTCCCGGATCCTCGCGATCGCGTCAAAAGAGTGCCTTCCGCGCAGGATCGGGAAATAAGCCACAGTATCGAGTTCGAACAGATACGGACAGGTGACCCGGAAAAAGTTTCCCATCATCAGGTCCGTGTACCAGACGGACTGCAGTTCCGACAGACAGTCAAAGACATAAAACGCGTCCTTTCCGTGGCGTGTGATCTCGTCATGGATCGCAACTGTGAAGGACTCGAAACCGGCGTCCGGATCAAACTCCGCAACCTGTACATGGGCGAGCATATCGGGCTGCGTCAGGATCGGAGGATGCTGTGCAAACCGGATATAGACAATATCTCTCTTGTCATTGATTGCCTGCGCGACGAATGGCAGCGCGAACATCCTGAATTCCTCAACATCCGACACCTCCCACACGACGTTGTCGCCCATTCGGATATAATCCAGGATCTCATCCAGCTGCGAGATCCCGCTCTTTACTTTGTCAAATGCTGCCATAGGGGCTCCTCCTTTCTGCCGTGATCTTTTCGTTATCCGGCAAATAAAAAGCGGCAGGGATGTAATCATCAGAAAAGGCTTCCTTCCATTTTCCGATCACGACATCCTTGCCGCTTAGATAGAACGATATTTCGTTGTAATTAATTAAATTATTGCGCGTATGGTCCTTCGTGTCAAGAAGAAGGCCCGTACCTGAGCGGCGTCGAAACCTTTTCATTGAAAAACTGAATGATCGGCCCCATGCAGAATGCTGTCAAAACAGTTCCGATCCCCACTTTTGCTCCCAGAAGGCCCCCTGTCAGGACGCAGATGAAATCAGTGGCAATACGGACAACCCTGAAAGCCCATCCTTTCCTGTCAGAAATCGTCAGTGCGATCCAGTCATAGGCTGAGACTCCCATATCCGCGACAAAATACAGAGAAGCCGCAAGAGAAGCCAGGATCAGGGCAATGATCATCAGGACAACTCTCAAAAGGACTGACGGGGAAGGAAAAGCCCTTTGAAGAAGCACTCCTGTGTATTCCACCACATATCCCAAAAGAAACAGGTTGATTATGGTTCCAAGTCCGATCATGCGCCTGTTAAAAAAGAACATGAAGGCAAGCAGGATCGCGTTCAGGATCACATAAAAGGTGCCGTAGGAAATCGGAGTAAGGCCCCACAATCCATGAGCAAAAACCTGAAAGGGGTCCATGCCAAATGCCGTGAAACCAAATATTCCTGCCGCGACACCGGACAGAAAAACTCCTATAATACACATGATCAGCCGCTTCTTAAATTCGTCCATTTTGGGTTTCCTTTCCTGTATTTCACTCCTCTAGTTCTTCCACATCAATTCTCAGTTCATAATCTGTTGCTTTTTATGTGACATACACTAGTAGTTTACTACCTTCTGCGCCATTTATTAATGGCAAAATAAGCACTGTTGACAATCCTTACTTCCATATGTAATCTTAATAAATCATAAGGCGCAATGACGTGCCGGATCTTTGTTGATACCGGAGTCATTGCGCCTTTTTGTTGTTTAATGAATCATTGAGGTATAAGTTATGAAGATCCATGAAGAATGTGGAGTTTTCGGAGTGATGACTAAGGAACCTGCTGATGTGGCAGCATTATGCTATTATGGTCTGTATGCGCTGCAGCACAGAGGGCAGGAAAGCTGCGGTATAGTCGTCAATGAGGATGGAATCTTTCACTCCCACAAAGACCTGGGGCTGGTAAGTGAGGTATTTACCTCAGATGTTCTCTCCCGTTTGCCAAAAGGCAGAATAGCTGTAGCACACGCCAGATACGGAACGACCGGAGCCACAAATCGACGCAATTGCCAGCCCATAGAGGTGAATCATCAAAAGGGACATATGGCAATTGCACACAATGGAAATCTCTCCAATGCCGCGGCGCTTCGCTCGGAGCTGGAACTCTCCGGCGCTATCTTTCACACAACCAGCGATACCGAGACCATTGCCTACATCATAACCAGAGAACGCCTTCGCGCGCCTTCCATCGAGGAAGCCGTCAGCCGCGCTATGAATACGCTGGACGGCGCCTACTCACTTGTGATCATGTCTCCGCAGAAACTGATCTGCGCAAGGGATCCCTATGGCTTCAGACCGCTGTGTTACGGACAAACGGCTGATGGCAGTTATGTAGTTGCCTCCGAGAGTTGTGCCCTGGACGCGGCAGGCGCATGTTTTATCCGAAACGTAGAACCCGGCGAGATACTGGTCTTCACCTCCGGGGGAATTCTCTCCCGAAGAGAGCATTGCTGCAGCCGTGAAAGTCGGATCTGCATCTTCGAATATATCTATTTTGCCCGGCCGGACTCTGTCATTGACGGAGTCTCAGTTCATGCGGCGAGACAGCGCGCGGGCGCAGCACTGTCTCAAACACATCCTGTAAGTGCTGATGTTGTAGTCGGTGTTCCGGACTCCGGACTTGACGCTGCCATCGGTTACTCGCAGGCTTCGGGGATTCCATACGGAATCGGCCTGATCAAGAACAAATATATCGGCCGCACATTCATCGCACCGGATGCGCGGGCTGATCAGGTCCGAATCAAACTTGCGCCGATTCGTGAAACCGTAGAAGGCAAGCGTATAGTCCTGATTGATGACTCCATTGTTCGCGGAACAACCTGCGAAAGGATCGTCAGGCTTCTTCGGGAGGCCGGCGCCAAAGAGATCCATATGCGCGTCACAGCGCCTCCCTTTCTCTTCCCCTGCTATTATGGGACCGATATTGACTCTCAGGAAAACCTGATTGCCTGCCACCATTCGGTTTCCGAAATCTGCCATATGATCGGAGCAGATTCCCTCGGATATCTTCCTGTCCAGAAACTGCAGTGTCTGACAGGGCATACGCATTTCTGCAGTGCATGTTTCTGCGGGGAGTATCCGACACCTGTCCCTAAAGCAAACAGCAAGCGGAGATTCGAGCAGCGACTATCTGAGAGGAGTGAATGACCCCCCACCCTTAACTGCTTCGCCCTCTTGACAAATCCCCGCTGCATCCTATAATTTTTTACAAATGAAATATTGCATATTTAAAGGCGCAATGACGTGCCAGAGCTCGAAAGCTTCGGGGGTCATTGCGCCTTTTTGCGCGTAAGCAATGAGCCATGCACAGACAGGATGACGGACAGACAGCGAGAGCTTGCTCTCAGATGGCTGTTCGTCAGACTGGATGTATACGGCGAATGCCGCGACAGTCACGAGCCGCAAAGCGGCTTGGGACCTGTCGGCATGGCTCATTACTTGGATTGAGCCATATACAGACAGAAAGGACCTCCCTATATGAAAAGAAAATGTGACCGCCAGATCATCCTTGAAGACGGGTCAAAATACAGCGGATATGGATTCGGCGACATTCAGGACAAGATCCTGGAAATCGTATTCAACACCTCCATGGTCGGCTACCAGGAGATCCTCTCCGATCCTTCCTACACGGACCAGGCCGTTGTTATGACCTATCCATTGATCGGAAACTACGGCATGGCCGACGAGGACTATGAGACGGATCAACCCTCGATCGGAGCGCTGATCGTGCACGAATACAATGACGAGCCGTCCAATTTCAGAAGCACAGCAAGCCTTGGATATGTCATGCGAAAGTATGGTATCGCAGGAATCAGTGGAGTAGATACAAGAAAACTAAACCGGTCGATCCGGGACTTCGGAACGCGTAAATGTCTGATCACAGACATCTCGACGCCTCTCGAAGAGGGCCTGCAAAGGCTGCGCGCATATCAGATGCCTGCGAATGCAGTATCCCGTGTCAGCAGCAAAGTCATCTGGCACTCCCCCGCTCAGTCCCCCGCTTCTTTCCATGTCGTCCTCATCGACTGCGGCATGAAGAAAAATATCCTCCGCTCCCTGAACCGGCGCGGCTGTGATGTCACGGTCGTCCCCTGGAACACGACCTCTGAGGTCATTTGCACCCTGAAGCCGGACGGAATCATGATTTCCAACGGTCCCGGCGATCCCACAGATGTACCGGAGACCATCGAGACAGTTCGGGCGCTGCGCGGCAAATATCCCATCTTCGGGATCTGCCTGGGACACCAGATCCTGTCTCTCGCTTATGGCGCAAAGACCTACAAGCTTAAGTTCGGCCATCGTGGCGGCAACCATCCGGTAAGGGATCTGGCGACCGGCCGCATCGAGATCACCTCGCAAAATCACTCTTACGCCGTTGATGCCGATTCCCTCGAGCAAACAGAGCTTTCCGTGACGCATGTCAATATTTTGGACAATACGATTGAAGGCGTGAAGTGTGAAAAAGACCGCGCGTTCAGCGTGCAGTATCACCCGGAGAGTTCGCCGGGGCCGCAGGACAGCGCATACCTGTTTGACCGTTTTATCAGTCTGATGAAATCCTGCAAAAAGGAGGCGCCCCATGCCTAAACGCACCGATATCCACAAGATCCTCGTCATCGGCTCCGGCCCCATCGTGATCGGTCAGGCTGCCGAGTTTGACTATGCCGGCACGCAGGCCTGCCTCGCCTTGAAAGAGGAGGGCTATGAGGTAATTCTGTGCAACTCAAATCCGGCGACAATCATGACCGACACGTCGATTGCCGACAAAGTCTACATGGAACCCCTGACTTTGGAATACATTGCCAAAATAGTGCGCAAAGAACGGCCCGACGCTATTTTGCCCGGAATTGGAGGGCAGACAGGACTCAATCTCGCAATGCAGCTGGAGAAGAAAGGGATCCTGGCCGAGTGCCGCACGGAACTTTTGGGCACTAAAAGCCGGTCTATCGAGCAGGCGGAGGACCGCGAGCTGTTCAAAGAACTGTGCCTTAGTCTTGGCGAGCCCGTCCTGCCATCAGAGATCGCCTGCTCCATGGAAGAAGGCCTTCAGGCGGCGCGCGACATCGGATATCCTGTTGTGCTCCGGCCCGCTTTCACACTCGGAGGCACGGGCGGCGGCTTTGCGGACAGTGAAGAAGAATTTATCCCCATCATGAAAAATGCCCTCGCTCTCTCCCCGGTCAGCCAGGTCCTGATCGAAAAGAGTGTGAAAGGCTACAAAGAGATCGAATATGAGGTGATGCGCGACAGCAATGACACGGCCATCACCATCTGCAATATGGAGAACATGGATCCCGTAGGCATTCACACCGGGGATTCTATTGTCGTGTGCCCTTCGCAGACGCTCACCAACAAGGAATATCACATGCTGCGCGACAGCGCGCTCAAGGTGATCCGGGCCCTTAAGATCGAAGGCGGCTGCAACGTCCAGTTCGCGCTGGATCCGAATTCTTTCTCGTATTACCTGATTGAAGTCAATCCGCGCGTGTCCCGCTCATCAGCGCTGGCTTCCAAAGCAAGCGGATACCCCATCGCCCGCGTGTCTGCCAAGATCGGAGTCGGGATGACTCTCGACGAGATTCCGCTCGCCAATACCCCCGCCTCATTCGAACCTGCGCTGGATTATGTCGTCACGAAAATGCCTCGCTTCCCTTTTGACAAGTTCACGGACGCGGACAATTCGCTCTCCACACAGATGAAGGCTACCGGTGAAGTCATGAGTATCGGCCGCACCCTGGAAGAGAGCCTCCTCAAGGCAGTCCGCTCCCTCGAGACCGGACATTTCCACCTGCATGATCCCAAGTTTGATCCTCTGACGAACGAGGAGCTTCTTTATTACATCCGCACCGGCACTGACGACCGCATCTTTGCGATCGCGGAGCTGCTGCGAAGGGGACAAACGACCTCTGGGGTAGTTTGCACCTCCGGGGCTGAACAAACGACCTCTGGGGTAGTTTGTCATGAACAGACGACCTCTGGCGAGCAGGGGTCCTCTGGGGTATCTTGTCGCGAACAGACGACCTCTGGGGTATCTTGTCCCCGGGTATCTTGTCCCCCGCTTGAAAATGAGATCCACCGACAGAGCGGCATTGACCCCTTCTTCCTTCGCGGCATCCGCCGGATCGTAGAAGAAGAAAAAGCGCTGGCCGCCGCTCCCGATGACCTGGAAGAACTGCGCGAAGCCAAGAAAATGGGCTTCTCAGACCGTGAAATCGGCATTTTGTGGGATCTTTCCGAAGAAGAAGTGTTTTCTCTTCGGTCAAAAAACAGGATCATGCCGGTCTACAAAATGATCGACACCTGCGCCTCAGAGTTTGACAGTTACGTTCCCTATTTTTACTCGACTTATGAAACCGCAGCTGAACAAATGACCCCAGAGGTCGAGGTCGAAAACGAGGTTCACCTCTCTGACAGAAAAAAGGTTATTGTACTCGGCGCCGGCCCGATCCGCATCGGACAGGGCGTGGAGTTTGACTACTCCACTGTCCACGCTGTACAGACGATCCAAAAGGCGGGTTACGAGGCGATCATCATCAATAACAATCCTGAGACTGTTTCCACGGACTATACCTGTTCGGATAAGTTGTATTTTGAACCATTGTCTGTTGAAGACGTAATGAACGTGATCGAGATGGAAAAGCCCGATGGCGTCATCGTGACGCTCGGAGGACAGACGGCGATCAATCTGGCGGACCCGCTTCACGCCCGCGGCGTCAGGATCATAGGCACGGACTGCGATGCCATCGACAAGGCGGAGAACCGGGACCTGTTCGAGAAACTCCTCGAAACGCTGGGAATCCCGCAGCCCAGGGGATGCGCCGTCACTTCCGCCGAAGAAGGGCTCGCCGCCGCGGAAAAGATCGGTTATCCGGTACTCGTCCGCCCCAGCTTCGTCCTGGGAGGCAGAGCTATGCAGATCGTCGCCAAAGAGTCTGACCTGCGGGGCTATCTCAAGACAGCCGAGCCCATCGATGAGAGCAGGCCTGTCCTCGTGGACCACTATATACGCGGCAAAGAAGTGGAGGTAGACGCTGTGTGCGACGGCGAGCGGGTCTTTGTCCCGGGCATCATGGAGCTGGTCGAGAGGACCGGCGTCCACTCGGGCGACTCGATCAGCGTCTATCCCCCTTACAGCCTCTCGGCAGGCGTCAAAAAGACGATCCTCGACTATACGGAAAGACTGGGTCTCGGCATCGGGATCCGCGGTCTCTTCAATATCCAGTTCATCGTCGATGAACGGGAGAATGTCTACATCATCGAGGTCAACCCGCGCTCCTCCCGGACTGTGCCGTTCCTCTCCAAAGCAACCGGTTACAGCCTGGCAGACATCGCCACACTTGTCAGCCTGGGCATCACATTGAAAGGCCAGGGACTTATCGTACGCTATCCTGCCGAGAAAGCCCGCTATTATGTCAAGGTCCCGGCTTTTTCCTTCTCCAAGCTGCGCGGCATGGACGCCTACCTGTCCCCGGAGATGAAGTCCACGGGCGAGGCCATCGGCTATGACAAAAAGCTCCACCGAGCAGTCTACAAAGCCATGATCGCCTCCGGCATGACGCTGCGCAACTATGGCACTGTCCTTGTGAGCGTCGCCGATGAGGACAAAATAGAGACAATCCCCCTCGTTCGCCGTTTCTACGAAATGGGCTTCAACATCGAGGCGACAACGTTGACCGCCGAATACCTGCTCGAGGCGGGAATCAAGACCAGGATCCTGCATAAGCCCAGCGAACACAGCGAAGAAATGCTCGACTCCATACGCGCAGGCTACGTCAGCTACGTCATCAACACGCGCGCGGTCCTCTCCGGCGTTCACTACGGAGACGGCGTCGCGCTTCGCGGCATCGCCGCACAGAACAACGTTGTAACGCTCACTTCTTTAGATACCGTGCGCATGCTGCTCGATGTTTTGGAAGAAGTCACAATGGGAATTTCGACGATCGACGCGGAATAATGCGCAAAACGACCTCTGGGGCGTAAAACGACCTCTGGGGTAGTTTGCACCTCTCGGACAAAACGACCTCTGGGGTAGTTTTGTACCAGCTCTACGTTTTATCGTTGTATGGCAGACGTTAATCTGTTAATCTCTTTTTCAACAGAGTCTGCTCACCGGTTAATAAAGAAAGAATCAAATTCCTGATGAAGAACTTTATTTTCGTATCGCCCCATTTCCCGGTCAACTACCGCAATTTCTGCATCAAGCTGCATGAAAACGGCGTCAATGTCCTCGGGATCGGAGACGCTCCCTACGACTCTCTCGACTACATGCTTCAGGGAGCTCTGACAGAGTATTACCGTGTGAATAACATGGAAAACTATGATGAAATGTACCGCGCAGTGGCCTTTTTCTGCTTCAAGTACGGAAAGATCGACGGACTTGAGAGCAACAACGAGTACTGGCTTGAACAGGACGCGCGGCTCAGGCTTGACTTCAACATCCCCGGTCTTAAACCGGAAACGCTCACCCCTATAAAGAGCAAATCCGGTATGAAGAAATTCTATGCTCAGGCCGGAGTGCCCTCGGCCCGCTATCACCTTGTGACAGACCTTGCCCAGAGCCTTGCCTTCATCGAGAAAGTCGGCTATCCCGTGATCGCTAAACCGAACAACGGCGTCGGAGCGGTGGACACCTTCAAGATCAACAGCGACGAAGAGCTGAAAGCCTTTCATGATCAGGATTTTGGCAGCGAGCAGTTCATCATGGAAGAATTTGTTCCCGGTGAGATCTTTTCCTACGATGCGATAATCGGAAGCAACGGTCAGCCCCTTCTGGAGACGGGGAATAACACGCCCCGATCTATCATGGAGATCGTGAACAATCAGGAGAGCTGCTTCTTTTACATCGAAAAGCAGATCAAAGATGACCTGCGCGAAGCGGGGCGCAGATGCGTCGATGCCTTTGGGATCCGGAGCCGCTTCATTCACTTCGAATTCTTCCGCCTGCTTGAAGATCATGCTTATCTGGGCAAAAAAGGGACGATCGTCAGTTTAGAGGCAAACCTGCGCCCTTCCGGAGGCTTCACCCCGGATATGATCAATTACGCCAACAGCACCGATGTCTACAAAGACTGGGCGGATATGATCACCTTTGACAGGCTTTGTTCCAAAGGCAGCGCCGAAAAATTCTATTGTGTATCCGTAGGTCTTCGAGACAGCCGCCATTATGTCCACACTCAGGAAGAGATCCTGCAAAAATATGCCGACAAGATCGTTCTCCGGCAGCGTCTCCCGGAGGTTCTGGCACACGGCATGGGAGACAACCTTTACCTTGCCAAATTCAGTGACAAAAAAGAGATGGACGAGTTCATCCGCTTCCTCATTCAGGAAGTCGCCTGACCTGCCATTGTAAATAACAGCCTCCGGACTTTACTCCTGCGTTGAAGGCATCTATGCCGCTTCAAGAATAAGGAGGTAACTATGCGTTTACGCACGCTCCTCGCAGTCGCCGCTGCCAAAGCAGCTCTCACAGCATGTCATCTCAGCGGACGCCCGGGCTCTTCTCTTCCGGGCAGAGCCGCCCTGAAAATCGATCCCCACATCATAGCTCCTCTCGCGGCGGACATCCGCCGCGGGATCATCGTGACCTGCGGCACCAACGGCAAAACGACCACCAACAACCTGCTCTGCTCCATGCTCGAGGCTCAGGGCTATCGCGTCGTCTCGAACCGACTTGGCGCCAACATGCTCGAAGGCGTCGCCGCCGCATTCGCCACCTCCGCAAAGAGACCTCTGGGGTATCTTTTCGCAAAGGGACCTCTGGGGTACCTTGTCGACGCCAAACGACCTCTGGGGTACCTTGACGCTGACTTCGCCTGCCTGGAGATCGACGAGGCCTCCGCCGCACGGGTGCTGCAAGACCTGCGTCCCGACTACATGATCCTCACCGGCCTCTTCCGCGACCAGCTCGACCGCTACGGCGAGATCGACCTGACAATGAAAGCACTCGAAAAAGCAATCCTTGAGGCGCCTGAAATGACGCTCATCATCAACGGCGACGATCCCCTCACTGCTTATCTGGCAAAAAATAGCGCCCACCGCGTCGTCAGCTTCGGCGTCAGCGAAAGGGTCGCCAATGAGGTAGACGAGATCCGCGAAGCCCGTTTCTGCGAGAACTGCGGCGCACCTCTGAGGTATGATTTCTATCACTTCAGCCAGCTCGGCGTATACAGATGCCCCTCCTGCGGTTTCTGCAGGCCTGAAATCGACTACGATGCTTCCGGCGTCAGATTGTCGCCGCAGCTGTCTTTTGACGTGAAGGAGCCCGGAACTGCGCCTGTAAAGATCTCCGCGCCCATGACAGGTTTCTATAACGTCTACAACATCCTCGCCGTCTTCAGTGTTCTGCGGCAAATGAATCTTCCCACAGATAAATTTAACGAGGTCCTCCGCAGTTTCAGGCCGCAGTTCGGCAGAGGTGAAGTCTTTCATGTCGGGGCGAACGGCGGTCAGAGAGTCCTTCTGAATCTGGCAAAAAATCCCGCCGGTTTTGGCCAGAATATCTCCGCCATGCTGCAGGATCGCTCCCCCAAGGACCTGATCATTGTGATCAACGATAACGCACAGGACGGCAGGGACGTCTCCTGGCTGTGGGATGTGGATTTTGACAGGCTGGCTGACGAAACTATACGCTCCATCACAGTGAGCGGCCTTCGCGCGCCCGACATGCAACTGCGGCTCAAGTACGTGGAAATCGAATCAGACAGAGCGCCCGATGTGGAGTCGGCGATTGACCGCCTGCTCGCCGCCGGCTGCGAAAATCTCTATGTACTCGTCAATTACACGGCTCTTTACGAGGCGCACAGATATCTGGAAGGGATGCAGAAATGAATAATGACGAACTTCAAACAGATTCGATCCGGTCAAAATATACAGATAAGCAGCCTCATTCCGGCCTTTACAGGCTGAACATCATCCATCTCTATCCCGATCTTCTCAATCTCTACGGAGACAGGGGCAACATCCAATGCATGCGCATGCGGTGCAAGTGGCGCGGGATCGATGCAAATGTTATAGAATGCAGCCTGGATGATCATCCTGAATTGGCTGTAGCAGACATTGTCCTTCTGGGCGGAGGCTCCGACCGGGAGCAGCAGATTGTATGCACTCGCCTGCAGAAGATCCGCCGGGACCTGCGCGATTATGTGGAAGACGGCGGCTCTTTGCTTGCGATCTGCGGCGGCTATCAGCTGCTCGGCCACTACTACGACACAGCCGACGGCAGAATGGAAGGGCTCTCATTGGTGGACCTCTATACAGAGCAGGGCTCACCCCGACTGATTTCAAATATTGTACTTCGAAACGAATCGCTGCCTGATTTTCTTCCCTGCGAGATCGTCGGATTCGAGAATCACGGCGGCAGGACTTACATTGGCAGCAACAAGCCTTTTGGCAAAGTATTGTATGGTCACGGCAACAACGGAAAGGACGCCTGTGAAGGCGTCCTCTACCGCAACGTTATTGGCACTTATCTTCATGGGCCGCTTCTGCCCAAGAATCCGCATGTCTGTGATCTTCTTCTGCAGAGGGCCCTGTACAGGAAATACGGCGTCTCACTGACAGACTTTCCTGCTTTGGATGATTCTCTTGAGAGAGAAGCCAACAGGGCTGTTGTAACCAGATTTCACTCTCCGCTCGCGCCGTAGTTTGACAGCACTCTTGCCGACGGATCGTTTACATTGCAGCCTTCCCACTCCCGGTTGGGCATCCAGAAATCCGCGACCATTTCAGACTGGCCGGGATAATATTTCTCAAAGATCTCTCTGTACAGCAGAGATTCCTTAGTGAAGGGCTGCGCATGCACAAACCGCTGCCTGCGCGCCTCAAACTCCTCATCCGAATACAGACTCCCCGCGTACTCGATCAGGTCGTTCACGAGCGAGTGGCCGACAGCATCAGAGAATGCGGCTTTCTCCCTCATCAAAATATCCCACGGTATCAGTTTATCCTCTTCAAAAGCCGCTCTCAGAAGATATTTTCCGATCCCGTACCGGTTCATCTTCTTCTCAGGATCGATCTTCATGCAATAGGAGACAAAATCCAGATCGCCGAAGGGCACTCTCGCCTCGAGAGAGTTTACGCTGATGCACCGGTCCGCGCGCAGCACATCGTACATATGGATCTCCCTGATCCTCTTCTCCGCCTCCTTCTGGAATGCTTCCGCATCCGGCGCGAAATCCGTGTACTTGTACCCGAAGATCTCGTCTGAGATCTCACCAGTCATAATGACGCGCACATCTGTATTTTCATGGATCCACTTGCAGACCAGGTACATGCCGATCGACGCGCGGATCGTGGTGATATCATAGGTACCAAGTGCCGCGATCACCGGCTCCAGCGCAGCAATCACGTCATCCCTTGAAATGATCACTTCATAGTGGTCGCTTCCGATATAGTCCGCCACTTTGCGCGCGTATTTGAGATCGATCGCGTCAATGTCCATGCCGATGGAAAAAGTTCTGAGCGGCTTGTCCAGGAGCTTCGCCGATACTCCGCAGACCAGCGACGAATCCAGACCGCCTGAGAGCAGGAACCCCACCGGCGCGTCCGCGTCCAGCCTCTTCTCAATTCCCGCAATCAGCTTGTCGCGGATGTTTCTCTTGATATCCGCAAGCTCGTCTTCAAGATAATACCCGGCTTCCCAGATCCTGCTGTACTCCGCCATAGCGATTCCCTGATACTCAAGCGGAATGCACTCAATGTCCCAAGGTCCGAGATGCGCCGCGCTGATCACAGCGTAGTGCCCTGGCGGAAACGGCTCGATCCTCTCACAGATTCCCACCAGGCTCTTCGGCTCCGACGCGAATACCGGAATCCCCTTCTCATCTCTGCCAAAATACAGCGGCCTGATCCCGATCGGATCCCTCGCCGCGATATACTCTTTTCTCTCTGCATCGTACAGAACCAGCGCATACTCCGCATCCAGGAATCGGAACATATCGATTCCGTACTCCTCATAGAGCGGCAGCAGGATCTCACAGTCGGAGTCGCTCATGAAAGTATAACCTTTCTCGATCAGCCTCTCCTTCATCTTGCGGAATCGATAGAGCTCACCGTTGCAGACCACCGAATTCCCATTCAGGGTAAACGGCTGCATCCCTGCCGGGGTCAGACCCATGATAGCAAGCCGGTTAAAGCCCAGAAATCCGTTCCCGGTATCCAGGATCCTGCTGTCATCCGGTCCTCTTGAAATAGTTCTCGAGAGCATCTCCTCCACTCTCTCAGAATCCGCCTGTCCGCTGCAATAAGCCAAAATCGAACACATTTCCTGCCTCCTCTCATTGTTGCTCAAAACGACCTCTGGGGTAGTTTGACCTCTGGGGTAGTTTGCTCCTACATCTTTTTAATCCTGTCCACCGCTTCGATCGTGCTCTCCCGGCTGCCAAACGCTGTCAGACGAAAATAGTGTTCGCCGTGAGGCCCGAATCCGGAGCCCGGCGTTCCGACAACATGAGCCTGCGTAAGCAGCTCGTCGAAGAACTCCCAGCTCGTCATACTGCCGGGCGTCCGCAGCCAGATATAGGGCGCGTTGACGCCTCCCGAGACCTCGTAGCCGGCCGACCGCAGTCCCTCCAGGATATACTTCGCATTGCCCATGTAATAGGCGATCTGCTCTCGTACCTGCTGTCTGCCTTCCCTGGAGTAAACTGCTTCGCCGGCTCTCTGGATGATATAGGGGGCTCCGTTATATTTTGTCCCATGTCGCCTGGCCCACAGAGGCCACAGCCTTTCGCCGCCTGTCTCCAGATCCAGAGGGATCACCGTATAGCCGAGCCGCAGTCCGGTAAATCCAGCTGTCTTGGAGAAAGATCGAAACTCGATCGCGCAGCTTCCGGCGCCTTCACACTCGTAAATACTGTGGGGCACATCAGGCTCAGAAATATAGGCCTCATAGGCTGCATCGTAAAGAATGATGGAATCATGACAATTAGCATAATCAACCCACTGCTGCAGCTGCGGCTTTGTCATGACCGCACCCGTCGGATTGTTGGGAAAACACAGATAGATCAGGTCCGGCACCTCTTCCGGCAGCTCCGGCACAAATCCGTTTTCCGCCGTGCAGGGCATGTAGATCACATCATCAAACCGACCCGTCTGCGCATTGTAAGCGCCCGTCCTTCCTGCCATGACATTGGAGTCCACGTAGACCGGATACACGGGATCGCACACAGCGATCCGGTTCGATGTGTCGAAGATCTCCTGAATATTTCCGCAGTCGCATTTTGCGCCGTCAGAGATAAAGATCTCCTCTGCCGAGATTTCACATCCTCTGGCCTCGTAATCCTCGCGCGCGATCGTTTCCCGCAGGAATTCATAGCCGAGGTCCGGCGCATATCCGCGGAAGCTCTCCGCATGCCCCATCTCGTCAACTGCCCCATGAAGCGCCTCTATGACCGCGGGAGCGATAGGCTGCGTCACATCACCGATCCCCAGCCGGATGATCTTCGCCTCTGGATTCGCCGCCGAAAAATCGCGAACCTTTTTCCCGATCGCCGAGAACAGATAACTGCCCGGCAGTTTTAAATAATTTCCATTTACTTTTGCCAAAATATTCTCCTTTCGCCCGGATGTGAGCAAGCTCTCGCTGTCCGCTTGTCATCCTGTCTGCGCATGGCTCATTGCTTCGCGCAAAAAAAGGCGCTTCAAGTGTGGATCAAACGATCCATACCTGAAGCTCCTTTGCCTCATTCATTTAAATTTGTTCATTTCTGAACTTTCTTTTGTCTATACTACTTCCAAAGCCTCGGAAAATCAAGTGCTATGATCGGTCTTTTACCGATTAACGGCAATCCATGCAGCCTTTCACTGTCTCTTCACCTTCCAGCTTGCCGCTTCACGCCGTTCGCTGATAAAACTCCTATAGATTCCTTCCTCTTCCATCAGTTTCCCGTGGCTTCCCTGCTGCACGATCTTACCGTGATCCACAACAAGGATCTGATCTGCATGCTCCACTGTTTTGAGCCTGTGCGCGATCATAATGACCGTCTTCTCTTCCGTCAGAGCCTGGATCGCCTTCATCAGGTCGTTCTCATTTTCCGGATCCACATTGGCGGTGGCTTCATCGAGGAAAATGACCGGCGCGTCCTTCATCATCGCCCTTGCGATGGAGATGCGCTGCTTTTCTCCGCCGGAGAGACTGGCGCCGCCTTCTCCGATCACCGTGTCATACCCCTCCGGAAGTGCCTCAATGAATTCGTGGCAGCAGGCCTTCTTAGCCGCTTCGATCACCTTCTCCATCGGTGCGTCGGGCTGCCCGAAACGAATATTATTCGCGATGGTATCGTGGAAAAGGTAGACACTTTGGAACACAAAGGAGAAATTCTCCATCAGGGAATCCATGTCGTAATCCTTTACATTTCTTCCACCCAGAGTCACTGTTCCGGAATCCACATCCCAGAACCTGGCCAAAAGATTCACCAGCGTCGTCTTGCCGCCGCCCGAAGGTCCTACGATCGCTGTCGTGGTCTTCTCAGGAATCTGCACCGAGACCCCATCGATAACTTTCTTTTTCTCATAGGAGAACTCCACATCCTCCGCGGCAAGATTCCTGTTCCCAGGCGTGATCATTTCCCCTGAAATATCCATCTGCGGCGTATCCAGGATCTCCTGCGCCCTTGACACACTTACATCCACCACGCGCAGCAGCGCGGAATAATTGCCTGCAGTCTCAAGGCTGGCATATACAATAAACGCTGAGATCACCATGACGATCGCCGTCAGGGCATCCATAGTCCCCTTGCAGTAGAAGAAGCAGGACAGCGCCACCATGCACACACCCGTCAGCTTGGCGATCAGATTCTGAGCGCTCATGCGGGGGATCAGCTTCATCTCCATATCCGTATTCACTTTGATATTGGCAGCGATAGCGTCGTTGAGTTCCCCGCTCTTTGCGCCGGTCAGATGATAAGCCTTGACTTCTGCCATACCCTGAAGGTATTCCAGTACCTTCTCAACCACACGCTCATCTGAATCAATCTTTTGCAGAGCCATCGTTCCGGCCGCCTGCTGGAGGAAACGGTTTGCAAAGAGAAACACTGCAAACCCGCAGAGCAATACCAGAGCGATCCGCCAGTCAAAAAACAGCAGCATCACAATGATCAGAGAGGTTGTAAGCAGGCCTTCGCAGACCATCATGATCACGCGTGTCGCGACATTTTCCAGGTTCTGCATCACATTTGTGGTGACCGAAGTGATCTGTCCCAGTGACTTCTCGTTGAAATATCCCATCGGCAGATATCGCATATGTTCAGCAATCTCTACGCGTTTTCTTGCACAGGTGTCATAGCCGCCTTCGGTCTGGAGCATGATGCTTCTGGCCTTGACCAGGCTGGAACCTATAATAGAGAAAAGCATGATCCCAAGCGCAAGAAGGATGTCCTGTGTGGTCACGCTTCCGCGAAGCAGCGCGCGCACCATGCAGGCAATGGCAGGGATCTTAAGCGCTTCGAAGATCGCCTGCAGTACGCCCAGAAGAATGGACTGATGAAATCTCTTGCGGTTCTCCTCTCCGCAGAATGCAAAAAAGCGGCTGAT
>CADBIU010000031.1 GCA_902794825.1 uncultured Lachnospiraceae bacterium | reverse complement strand
ATCTGTATCGAAGGTGGTCGGAAGGATTAAAGGCAAAAGCAGCCTATTGCTTTTCGACAGACATCCAGAATATAGAGAGAAATACAACCGCCATTTCTGGGCGAGAGGATATTATTGCGAAACAATCGGTAATGTGAATGAAGCAACAATTAAAAAGTATATCGAAGAGCAGTACGAGCGGGATCGACTGGAAGGAGAACCCCGCTGAGCAAATGTAAGTTGCCGCTTTTAAGCGGCTACCAGTAACAAATCGAACAGGTTTGTTAGACCCGCCTTCAGGCGGAATCACAACAATGCCCCCGAGGGGCTAACTCAAACCACCAGCGGGGCTGGTGGTCATGACTTTGATAATAAGATCTGGACAGGGTATAATCTCCCTGTAGGATTTTGGTTAGTCGCATAACTGAATTTTACAGCAAAAACCGGACTCTTTGGAGCCCGGTTTTTGTGTTTTCCTGATATGAAATGGGTCTGTGCATCCGGCGTCAGGATCAGCCTGAGCGGTTGCGGCATGTCCCTTTAGAGTTGCTTTGAATGAGCGGCTGGATGAACCGGATCCTGAGGGAGCGCAGGAGGGAATGAGGGCTGCAGTTCCTGCAGCCCGAAAGCCCACCTGTCTGAGACGTCCGGTCATCAGAGCGGACGGCGAGTTTTGGAGAGGCGGTTCCCTCCGAAGCGAAGGAAGGATCTGTGTGAATCCCCGCGAATTCAATGTAACGATAAAGGGGCGTGCCGCAAAAGCGTAGGTTTTGAACCTTCACGCTTAATGCGACAGCCCCTTTTTCAGTTCTCGAAGATGGGTTAAAACACATACCGGCAAAAAAAGTGCCGAGTCCTCAGAAAAAGAAATTTTTTTGTGTGCGCTCAATCATATTTGGGACTATAATAGGACAGTGCACCACTTGGGGAAATGAGGGGACGAGGAAACAGGAATAGGATATGATCGAGAGAAAAAACGAATTTGCGCAGGGAGCGATCGCGGCAGTACTGTCAGCCGCCGCTCTTGTGGGAAGCCTGTATATCAATGAGGCGCTGGAATTTCGGGATACTTTTATTCCCGGTACTGTGATAAACGGCGTGGATGCTTCCGGCCTCACAGTCAGTGAAATGGAAGAAGTGCTTGGAGACTACGGCCTGATCCTGAAATTCCGCGATGGAAAAGATCTGGCTGTCTCTAACGATGAAATAGATTACCATTATGTGTCGGACGGCAAACTGGACGCGCTGATGCAGCAGCAGAATCCGTATTTGTGGGGCGCCGGACTTTTCAGAAAGAACTCGCACGAGATCAACGAGAAAAAAGAGTATTCCAAAGAGAAACTCCTGGCGATCCTTAACGCCGCGCCGCAGATGAATGAGTCCAACATGATCGCGCCGGAAGACGCCCATCTTGGCTATGTTGACGGTACCTTTACGGTCATTCCGGAGGTGGAGGGCACAACCCTGGATCCGGAGCTCGTCAGAAGCACGGTGATCTCCGCTGTCGACAAGGAGATCGGTTCCGTCGACCTGGGAAACACGGAAGGAATTTACAGTTATCCGGAGATCAGAAAAGATGACGAAGATCTGGGTGAAGAGGCAGAGCAGCTCAATGAGCTGGCCGGAGGCAGAGTTGTCTACAAACTGCCGGGCGGTGCGACCAAGGTCCTGGACGGACCGATCCTCAAGGACTGGCTGGAAGTGGACGACGAGGGCGATTATTACAGAGACGACGACGTCTGGGATGAGTGCCTCGAGGAATATGTAAAGGAACTTGCAGAAGAGGTAGACACGGTCTATAAAGAGCATGCCTTTACCACCCACGACGGCGATGAGATCATGGTGCCCGGAAAGGGCTACTATGGCTACCGCATAGACAAGACAAAGGAAGAAGAGCAGCTGTGGGAAGAACTGGACGAAAATGAACAGGTCGAGAGGGAGCCTGTATACCGCAGGACGGAGGCGGCAGAGCCCGATGACAACCATGGCTTCGGCAGCAGCTATGTGGAGGTCGATCTCTCGAAACAGCATCTGTGGATCTATCAGGACGGAGAGGTGATCCTGGAAACAGATGTGGTATCGGGCCTTAACGACAAAGAGCACAAGACACCTGCGGGGGCATTTTTTGCCTACGATAAAAAGACAGACACAGTTCTCAGGGGCGACAAACAGGACGACGGAGAATGGGGATACGAGACACCGGTGGATTACTGGATCCGTCTTACGGACACCGGCATCGGTCTTCATGACGCGAACTGGCGTTACTCTTTCGGAGGAAATATCTGGAAATGGAACGGCTCCCACGGCTGCGTGAACATTCCGCCGAAGGTGATGCCGACGATCTATGAACTGGTTTACGAAAATATGCCTGTCGTGGTCCATTACGGGGATACTCAGTGACCATCTGCCGTGCTATAATAAATAATGTTCTTAGAGCTCTACACCTATGCATACAGAAAAGGGGTAATCATGAAGAAATTAGAAGATTATATCCGTACTATTCCGGATTTTCCGGAGCCCGGCATCATGTTCCGTGACATTACAACAGTATTCCAGGATGCCGACGGCCTTCAGCTCGCGATCGATTCCATGCAGGAGCTGATCAAGGATCTGGATTTTGACGTGATCGTCGGCGCGGAATCACGCGGCTTCATTTACGGCGCCGCGCTGGCTTACAACCTTCATAAGCCGCTGGTACTGATCCGCAAGAAAGGCAAACTTCCCTGGAAGACCATCTCTGTGGATTATGATCTGGAATACGGCAAGGCTACACTGGAAATGCACATCGACGCTATACAGCCCGGACAGAAATGCCTCGTCGTGGATGACCTTCTGGCGACCGGCGGAACGGCTAAGGCTATGGCTCAGCTCGTTGAGAAACTGGGCGGTGAAGTCGTCGACATGCTCTTCATGATCGAACTGGCAGGCCTGAACGGCCGCAAGTTCCTGGAAGGGTACCGCGTGGATTCTGTACTTGCATTTGAAGGCAAATGATATTTCATAAGACACTGTGGAGAAGCTGCATCGCAGGATGCGGCTTCTTTTTTGTTGTATTAAATTAAATCATCAAAACAGAGTAAATATAATCATTCTAATTCTTTGTCCATGGAGATAAAATCTAATCACGGTTTTTGATAAATTTTAAACCGAATGTATCTAAAGATTGAGAGGACAAAGCAATGATGAACTACAGGAAGTACATGCGTCAATATTTTCTCCCTCCGGAAGAGTGTCTGGACTGGGCGAAAAAGGATCATATCGAGAAGGCTCCGATCTGGTGCAGCGTCGACCTGCGCGACGGCAACCAGGCGCTGATCGAGCCCATGAGCCTCGAAGAGAAGATCGAATTCTTCCGCATGCTGGTAGACATCGGCTTTAAGGAGATCGAGGTGGGATTCCCCGCCGCTTCGGAGACGGAGTACACCTTCCTTCGCGCTCTCATCGAGAGGAACATGATCCCGGACGATGTCACGATCCAGGTTCTTACCCAGGCCAGGGAGCACATCATCCGCAAGACTTTTGAAGCGGTCAAGGGAGCGCCGAAGGCGGTGGTCCATCTCTATAATTCCACTTCCGTTGCGCAGCGGGAACAGGTCTTTAAAAAGAACAAAGAAGAGATCAAGAAACTCGCGGTAGACGGCGCGAAGCTCCTCAAGGAACTGGCGGACGAGACCGACGGCAACTTCATGTTCGAATACAGCCCTGAGAGCTTCCACGGGACCGAGGTGGAGTACGGGCTGGAAGTCTGCAACGCGGTGCTGGACGTCTGGAAACCTACCCCTGAGTGGAAAGCTATCATTAACATTCCTGCCACGGTCGAGACGGCGATGCCTCATATTTTCGCTTCCCAGATCGAGTACCTGAATAAGAATATGAAATACAGGGACGGCGTCGTCCTCAGTCTTCATCCGCACAACGACCGCGGCTGCGGCGTGGCGGATACGGAACTCGGCATCCTTGCGGGCGCGGACCGCGTCGAGGGTACGCTGTTCGGAAACGGCGAGAGAACCGGAAACGTCGATCTGGTTGCTGTAGCGATGAATCTCTTCTCCTACGGGATCGACCCTGAACTGGATTTCTCCAATATGCCGCAGATCCGCGAAAAATATGAGAGACTGACCGGAATGGATGTGCATCCCAGACAGCCCTATGCAGGGGATCTGGTCTTCAGCGCGTTTTCCGGCTCCCACCAGGACGCGATCTCCAAGGGCATGGCCTACAAGGAGAAGAACGATCCCAACAAGTGGACAGTTCCTTATCTTCCCATCGACCCGCAGGATGTCTCGAGGACATACGATTCAGACGTTATCCGCATCAACAGTCAGTCCGGAAAGGGCGGCGTAGCATATGTGCTGAGGCAGAACTACGCGATCGTGCTGCCTGAGAAGATGAGAGAGGAAGTCGGTTACGCCGTGAAGCAGGTTTCGGACGAGACTCACAGCGAGCTTGCGCCTCAGGCTGTTTACGAGATCTTCACAGACAGATATGTGGACTACACGCCTCACTTTACGATCCCGGAGTGCCATTTCCGCCAGGCAGACGGCATTATGGCAGAGGCGACGATCGCGGCCGGAGACAACAGGACTGTCGTGGACGCGAACGGAAACGGCCGTCTGGACGCGGTCAGCAATACCATCAAGCAGTATTACGGGATCAGCTATGAGCTCTCCACTTACGAGGAGCATGCGCTTTCCAGAGGCTCTTCCTCCAAAGCTATGGCTTATGTCAGCGTCCTGTGCAATGGCAAAACATACTGGGGCGTAGGCATCCACGAGGATATCATTCACGCTTCGATCAACGCTTTGGTCGTAGCGGTCAATAAGCTCCCGCAGCTGCAGGACAGCGCGACGGAGAAGGACAACAGGCTGATCGCGATGCTCAACTACATCCAGGCCAACTATCAGACAGTTACACTCGAGGACATGGCCAGGGAATTTCATCTCTCCACGCCGTATATCTCCAAGTTCATCCGTGAGAAATCCGGCAAGACCTTCGGCGAGCAGGTCACGTCAGTCCGCATGAAAAGGGCCAAGACGCTGCTCAGAAACGGCAATATGACGATCGAGAATATCTCTTATTCCATTGGCTATCCCAATGCGGAACACTTCTCCAGGGTATTCAAGAAGACGTTTGAAGTGTCGCCGGCACAGTACCGGAAGATCGCGACGCGTAATGTGGGGTAATTCACAGGATCAAGTACACAAAGCGGTGAGCAGTATACAGGAGAATAAAATATTGTCAAAATCACCTAATTCAAACGGTTTTTCATTGAACTAATAGTATATTTTGTATATAATGACAATAGCATATTATGTTTGAAGCTATCCACTACACATAACAAAAGAAGGGAAAAAGAAATGAAAGACCTGCAGTATACTGTCAAGAACTCGCTCGGAATTCATGCGCGTCCCGCGGCACTTCTTGCCCAGGCATGCACCAACTTCAAGAGTGCAGTCATGATCGAGTGCAATGGAAATGTTGCCTCCGGCAATAACGTTCTTCAGATCCTCGCCCTACACGCGGCTAAGGGTTCTATCCTGAACATTACTGCTGACGGTCCCGATGAGGAAGAGGCGATCGCCAAGATCCAGGAAGTGCTCAAGGAGATCGCTCCCAAGGCCAAGAAGAATACAGTCCTCAGGGTCGCGTTCTTCGGCACCAAGGATTATGACCGCATTTTCTTCAGCGAACTCTCCAGAGACAAGGGAGAGGGCACTTACAATGTCGACATCAAGTATTTCAACAGCCGTCTGACCATTGAGTCTGCAAACCTGGCTAAGGGTTACGACGCGGTCTGCATTTTCGTCAATGACGAAGCGCCCCGTGAAGTTATTGAGATCCTGGCGGAGGGCGGCGTTAAACTCATTCTCCTTCGCTGCGCAGGATTCAACAACGTTGACTCCAAGGCTGCCGCAGAGTGCGGAATCACTGTTCTTCGTGTCCCCGCCTATTCCCCCTATGCAGTAGCTGAGCACGCAATGACGATCCTTCAGGCAGCAAACCGCCGCATTCACAAGTCCTACATCAAGGTTCAGGACAACAACTTCGCGCTGAGCGGACTTCTGGGACTGGATCTTCACAACAAGGTAGCCGGCATCATGGGCACCGGCAGGATCGGCCAGATCATGGCCAATATCTGCAAGGGTTACGGCATGACCGTCCTGGGATGGGATGCATTCCCGAATATGGCTCTTGAGGAGAAGGGACTTTTGAGATATGTCTCCAAGGAAGAACTTCTGCAGAAGGCGGATCTCATCTCCCTGCACGCTCCGCTGGTCATGGGCCCGAACGGAACATATCACCTGATCGACGACAATGCGATCGCCATGATGAAGAACAATGTCATGCTCGTCAATACCTCCCGCGGACCTCTTGTAGATTCCGAAGCGCTGATCAGAGGCCTTAAGGCGAACAAGTTCCACGCTGTCGCGCTGGACGTCTACGAGGGCGAGGATGCCAACGTCTACAATGACAGATCCGATGAGATGATCGACACAGACATCGTAGCAAGACTGACAATGTTCCCGAACCTGGTACTTACTTCTCACCAGGCGTTCTTTACCAGAGAAGCGCTGCAGGCTATCGCCGCAGTCACTATGGAGAATGCGAGAAACTTCAACGAAGGACTTCCTTACGGAATGTCAGAGGTGAAGTGAAGAAAACCTGTAAATGAGTAAACAGATGCCGCTGCAATTACCGATTCCGGTAATTGCAGCGGCGTTTTTCAATATCAGAGCCGATTTGTTCATTGACAATTACAGTTCAACGTAGTACTTTACTAGAGTAAACAATACTTGCTGGGGGAGCGGATGCTGAGACAGCGGCCCGTTCGCAGGAGCGGAGCGGCTGACCCTTATTACTTGATCCGGGTAATGCCGGCGAAAGGAAGCGCACAGTACTTGAATGACTAGCGGCTTTAAGCCGGTTCTGTGATTTGTTTGAAGTGCTGTGAACCAACTCTCCTCCTGTACAACAAAGGAGGTTTTTTTATGTCCAAAAGTATCAAAGTTCTCGTCTTTAGCGCAATGTGCATCGCACTGGCCAGTGTGACCAGTATGATCAAGGTGTTTGAGTTCCCCACCGGGGGGTCCATTACACTGGCGTCTACGTTTTTCGCGACTCTTCCGGGCTTCTTTTTCGGCCCTGCAGTGGGGATCGCGGCAGGATTCGCCCACGGGATCCTTCAGTTCTTCCTTGGTCCCTATATTTTGACACCTGTGCAGGTCTTTATTGATTACGGCCTTGCGTTTGCGGCTTTCGGCCTCTCCGGTTTCTTTGCGGGCCAGAAGTTCGGATACCAGAAGGGCTACATTGCCGCGTGTATCGGACGCTGGTTTTTCGCTTTTCTTTCCGGCTGGATCTTCTTTGGCGAATATGCCTGGGAGGGATGGAACGCGGCAGCTTATTCCGCAGTGTACAATATCATTTACATTGCGGGTGAGGCAGTGATCGTATTGATCTTCATCAGTATTCCGGTAGTATCCAATGCGCTGAACAGAGTTAAAACCATGGCTCTGCAGTGACGGCGAAGGGTTAAAGTGATATAATAATCTTCTGATTTATCGATCATATTAGGAGATTATGTGAAAAATGAGTGGTTATCTGAGCAGAGTATTTGAATACGCGGTGCCCTGCCTGCTGTTCTGGGGAGTTCTGGCGGTGTCGGTCACCGTCGACAGGAGCAGGTTCAGGAATTGTATTTATCTGCTGCTGGCAGCGGCGTCTTCGGCGCCGCTTTTTTGTGTGCTGTCGGGAAGTCATGCGCTGGGGACGGCCAGGGCGCTTTCGATCCTGATCTTTGCAGTGCTCCTGTCTGTTCCCGCTGTGCTCATAGAGAACGGCGTGATCATGTACCGCAAAGAGGGGCGGTCTCTTCAGAACATGCTTTCCCTGCTCATGGGGATCCTGGTGGGGGTGGGAGAACTGTGCTTTTTCCTGTTCTTTATTTTCCCGATATTCTGGTCAGACCAAAATTCCGAGTTTATCACGACCGGAATGAAAGTGCTGCTTTTTATAAGCCTGTCGGTGATATATGTATCAGTGGTATTTGTGTCGTTTATGAGTTATACGGTGCTTTTACAGCTCATTCCCCGCAAGAGGGACTTTGACTATGTGATCATTCACGGCAGCGGGCTGCTGCGGGGAAGAGAAGTTTCGAAACTTCTGGCAGACCGTATTGACAAGGCAATAGAGGTCTACGAGAAGGATCCTACGCCGCCGATCCTGATCCCTTCCGGAGGAAAAGGGCGGGACGAAGAGATCTCCGAAGCGGAGGCGATGGAACAGTATCTTATAGAGCACGGGATCCCGAAGGATCATATTATTAAGGAGGACAGGTCGACGACGACAAGAGAGAACCTGGCCTTTTCCAAAAAGATCATCGACGAACGGGACGCGGACCCTTACGTGGCGCTCGTGACGAGCAACTATCACGTCTACAGGGCTTTGAGCCTGTGCGACGACATAGACCTGGAATGCACGGGGATCGGGGCACATGTTGCGCGGTACTACTGGCCGAGCGCGCTTTTGCGTGAGTTCGCGGCGATCATGAGTAAGAAAAAGAATCTCCTGATCTTTATTGCGGGATGGCTGTGCAGCGTGATCCCGACTATGGATGCGGTGATGTGGAGCGTGATTCAGTGAATATTAAGGATAATGATAAGAAGTATTCCATAAGGAAAAAGAAGATATTCAGGTTCCTGCTCTCAGCAGTTCTGCTGATCGTCCTTCTGTTTGCGGCCATACTGGAATACCTGACGCTGACCGAATATAAGCCGGAGCCGGGAGAGATGGCTGCTGTTGATCATGGAAACTGGGATCTGCTCAAAGAGGGAGATACGCTGAAGATCCTCACCTGGAACTGCGGATACGGCGCTCTGGGAGATAACGCGGATTTCTTCATGGATGGCGGCAGAGGAGTCATGACTGCCGACCGGGAGAGAGTGCAGAGCAATCTTGACGGGATCCTGGAGGCTTCTGCGCAGATGGACCCTGACGTGATCCTGTATCAGGAGATAGACACGAATGCGGCCAGGTCCCATTTTATCGACGAAGAGATCACTATGATCAACGGGCTTCTGAAAGAGGACGAACTGCGCTATTCCTCAGCCTATGCCGATAATCTCAATGTGAGATTTATCCCGTTTCCCATTCCGCCCATCGGAAGGGTCAAAAGCGGGATCATGAGCTTTACAGGGGCGTTTACGAGCTCAGCGGAAAGAATCCAGCTTCCCTGCCCCTTTAAGTGGCCTGTGAGGCTCGCAAACTTCAAGAGATGCCTTCTTCTTTCGCGTATTCCCATAAAGGACAGCGATAAGGAACTGGTGATCATCAACCTTCACATGGACGCCTATGACGACGGCGTGGGCAAAACAGAGCAGACGAGGGCGCTTTTTGAGATCATGAACAGAGAGGCCGGGAAGGGCAATTACGTCATTGCCGGCGGGGACTTCAACCAGACCTTTGACAGCATAGATAGCAGCGCTTATCCGCTTCAGGAAGGAAAATGGGCTCCCGGAAGACTTGAAACTGCAGCGTTCGGAGAGGGCTGGCAGTTCCTTATGGACAGCGGCGTTCCGTCCTGCCGCTCTCTCGACCAGCCCTACGCCGGTTCGGACAAGGAGAGTTTTCAGTACTACGCGGTCGACGGATTTATTGTGTCTTCCAACATCGAGGTCCGCTCCTGTGAGACCAAAGATCTGGGGTTTGTGTGCACGGATCACAACCCGGTGCTGCTCGAATGCGTGCTGAAATAAAAAAATACAACAGGGTATATTTTGGATCCAAAAATACATTGTTTTTACACCATGGCAATATTAGTTACAGGCGGAACAGGTTTTATCGGAAGTCACACCGTAGTCGAGCTGCTTCAGTCCGGATATGAAGTCGTCATCGCGGATAACCTCTACAATTCCAAGGCGATGGTCGTAGACCGCATTGAGAAGATCACAGGCAAGCGCCCTGCTTTCTATGAACTGGACGTATGCGATAAGGCGGCTCTGGACGCCCTGTTTGATAAAGAGAAGATCGACGCGGTCATTCACTTTGCAGGTTATAAGGCAGTCGGCGAATCCACCAGGAAGCCGATCGAGTATTATGAGAACAACCTCGGATCCACGCTTACACTCTGCAAGTCGATGAGAGAGCATGACTGCTTTAAGATCGTATTCTCATCTTCTGCGACAGTATACGGAGACCCCGCGTTCATTCCGATCACGGAGGAGTGCCCCAAGGGTATCACGACCAACCCTTATGGCGAGACAAAGTCCATGCAGGAGAGGATCCTGACGGATATCTGGAAAGCGGACAACCGCTGGAAAGTGATGCTGCTTCGCTATTTTAACCCCATCGGAGCTCACGAGAGCGGCCTGATCGGCGAAGATCCCAAGGGAATCCCGAACAATCTGCTTCCTTATGTGGCTCAGGTCGCTACCGGAAAGCTCGAGAAGGTTCACGTATTCGGCAACGACTATGACACTCCCGACGGAACCGGCATCCGCGACTATATCCACGTTGTCGACCTGGCAAAGGGTCACGTTAAGGCCATCGAGGGCATGGAGAAGCTTGACGGCGTCAACATCTTCAATCTGGGCACAGGGCACGGCTACAGCGTTCTCGACATTATCAAGGCGTTTTCAAAGGCCTGCGGAAGAGAGCTGCCCTACGTGATCGACCCCAGAAGACCCGGCGATATCGCTGTCTGCTACAGCGACCCCGCCAAGGCAAGAGAAGTTCTGGGCTGGACTGCGGAGAAGAATCTCGAGGATATGTGCAGGGACGGCTGGAACTGGCAGAGCAATAATCCTGACGGCTATGTAGAATAATAAACCCAGGGAACGGGAATCGGACGGCTCTCTACCGTGAAGGCGGCAGAGAGCCGTTTTTTCTGCAACAGCGTGCCGAAAGCGGATGAAATACGTATATTATATAGGATGATCCCGGCAGTGCTCTGTGCGCGCCGGGGCTTCCCGGTTACGAATGAGAAATAAGTTTTGGAGGAAGAGTATGAAAAAATCCAGAATAATCGCAATATTTCTTGCCGCGGTCGTGGCGCTGACCTCCCTTACGGGGTGCAGCCTCTTTAAGCCCACTGCGGTCAGCATTACCAAAAAAGTGATGAAAAACCTTGAAACGGTTAAATCCGTCAAGGGCAATATCAGAGCGGACTATGAGGGACCGGCTTCTGCAGAAGGCATTGAATTCGACCTTGCGCTGAACGCGGATCTCGAAATGGAAACAGTCAGGGATTCGGGAGTGAGCCATGTAAAGGGATCTGTCGGGACAAAATTCCCTATTATCGGGGAGATTTCTCTTCCCGTGGAGAGCTATATGCAGACCCGGGATGATGAAGCAGTCGTATACGCGAGTATGGACGGCGAGAACTGGCTGAAACTACAGAATGACAAAGAAAACGAGCAGGAAAACGGGCAGGAGACGGAGAAACTTCCTGACTACAAGGTAATGCTCGGAATCCTGCAAAAGATCGTTTCCGGCGACGTCAAAGCTGTTCTGGCTGAAGAGACAGAGATGAAGGGAGAGAGAGAAGTTTACAGAATGGACGTCAATGTGAGCGGAGAACTGATCGGAGAGATCCTCAGAGCTGCCGGCGATATGTCGGGAGAGGGCTCCTCCATATCGGAGGATCTGGATTTCACCGGAGCTGACGCGAACATTGTACTCTATATCTACAAAGATGAGATGCTGCCTGCCGCAGCCACAGTGGACTGCACAGCTCTCGGCAATCTTCTGATTGGGGATATGCTCAGAGAAAACGGCGTCAGCGTGACCGCTGACAAATTCGTGATCACGGTGGACGATCTTGAATACAACACCATCGACGAACTGAAGATCCCGGAGAAAGTGATCTCCTCCGCAGAGGATGCGCCTGATGCGTCCGGCACCGGTCTTTTTGATAACGTGACCGGACTTTAAAACAGAATACGGGTACCTGAAGAGGTATGGGAAAGGAGCAGCCGAGGCTGCTCCTTTTTTTGAGCACGCGGATCTTTTCGCAGACTAATATATGGACTAATTCATGGAGTAATGCCTTCTTATTTGCTATAATTTTTGTGAAACGGGAAGGAGCGACGCGGGAATGCCATTTACTTATGAGAAGATACGGTACCTCGGGGAGGACTGTATAGAAATAACCGGATTTGAAGGTTCTGTGAGAAGCCTGACGATACCGGACAGGATTGAGGGGCTTGCGGTCAGAAGCATCGGAAAGCACGCTTTCGCCGGCAGAAAGGACCTGAGGGAAGCGGTGCTTCCGGCATCGGTAAAGAGACTTTGTCTGTTCGCGTTTCACAACTGCGCGGCTCTGCGCAGGATGAGCCTGTATGACAGTGTAGAGGACTATTACGACGGCGTTATCCGCCAGTGTACCGATCTTGAGGAGATCGAGATCAGACTCGGAGGACAGTCTTACGCGCTTGTAAAGGATATGCTCTCGGACAACGACCACGCTATGAGCTTTCACTTGCTTCTGCCCGGGGAGGAGATCCGCCTGTCTTTCCCGGAATACGCCCTGATCGCATCGGAGAACACGATGGCCAGGACGATCCAGTTCGCCTACGAGGGAGGCGGGTACGCGTACAGAAACTGTGTCCGGAAAAGGGAGATCAGATTCAGGGAGTATGACCGACTGTTTTCCTTTATGGAGCGCGACGACGCGTCCTTTGCGGCGGTGATCGCATCAGACAGACTTATGTTCCCCCATGACCTCGACGAAGCCGCTAAGAGGCATTACACGCAGTTCCTTACAGAACACGCGGAGCAGGCCTTGGAGCGCTTTATCAGGAGCGGTCAGATCGACAGAGTGAGACTCCTCACAGAGAGAGGGCTGGCAGACAGCCAGGCGTGTGCTAAAGCTCTCAGGATCGCCTCAGAACTGGGGGAGACCGCCATATGCGCGGTACTTATGGAGAGCGGAAGAGAGACAGCCGGGAAAAACCTGAATTTGTCTATGGAACTTGAAGACTGGTGACGGAAACGGATGACCGGCAGCAATGACTATATTTTGATCTGTAACTATACAGCAGAAAGGAATCGGAATGTCTGACACCAGAGAGAAACTGGAGCAGATGGGTTTCAGGATCCTGGACGCGGTCCGGACGGAACTGCTTCTGTCCATGCGGTTTATGGCGCCCGCCCTGAACAGCCTTGGCTTCAAGATGGACCTCGCGACATCCTCCGCGGGAACAGACGCGGCTTACATACGCTTTAACCCGGGATTTCTTCTTCAGGTTTATGTGGAGAGACCCCGCAGGATGAACAGAATGTATATGCATATGCTGATCCACTGCCTGTTTCGCCACATGTTCTCAGCAAGAGACAGGGAAGATCCGGAGCTGTGGGATCTGTGCTGCGACATTGCCGCGGAGTCGGTCGTAGACTCCATGACTTATGATGTGATCGCGAGATCCCACTCGACTTTCCGGGAGGGATGGTATGAGAAACTCGAGTCCGAGATCAGAATCCTGACGGCAGAGAAGATCTACGCCTGGTTTCTGGAGAGGGACCGAGAATACGCGATGGAAGAAGCCTTGCGCAGGGAGTTTACGGTGGACGACCACAGTTTCTGGCAGCGCATGGAGGACGAGGAGCCGCGGGAAAAGCCGCCCGGGACTCCGCCCGGCGCTCCGCCGGACAATGACGGGCAGGACGGTCAGCAGGAGACGCAGGATTCACGGCATTTAAAGCCGGTAAACCCCAAAGAGGACGAATGGAAGAAAAACGCGGAGCAGATCGAGGCGGATCTTGACCTGATCGGGAAGGAGAGATCGGAGGAATACGGCTCCCTATCCAGGATCCTTCGATTTGAGAGCAGAAAGCGCACGGACTACAGGGAGTTCCTCCAGAGGTTCTCGATCCTTCGCGAGGAGGCAGGGATCGATCTCGACTCCTTCGACTACGGGTTTTATTATTACGGGATGGAGCTGTACGGCAATATGCCTCTGATCGAGGAGAATGAGTTCCGGGAGATCCGGAAAGTGGATTCGCTGGTGATCGCCATCGATACGTCGGCGTCCTGTCAGAAGGTCCTCGTGCAGCAGTTCCTGAACGAGACGGCGGACCTTCTGTCGGGGATCGGGAGCTTTTTTAAGAAAACGGAGATCCATTTGATCGAATGCGACGACAAGGTCCAGAATGACCGGGTGATCAGCGACATTACCCAGCTTCAGCAGTATGCGGAGGAATTTGAGGTGAAGGGCGGATTCGGAACGGATTTCAGACCGGTCTTCAACTATGTGGAGGACCTCAGGGCCAGGGGAGAACTGGAGAACCTGAGGGGGCTTATGTATTTTACGGACGGATTCGGGGAGTACCCGAAGAAGCCGACGGATTATGAGACGGCATTTGTTTTCTGGAAGGACGAGGAACTGGACGACACGGGAGTGCCGGACTGGGCCATTAAATTATTCCTGACCCCGGAGGGGATGGAAACAGTAGAGAGGCGCGGGAGTACACATTGAATATCAGATTAAACATCAAGGAAGCCAAGCAGGAAGTGATCAATACAGTCAGGGCTTACCTGAAAAAGGACGATACCGGGGCTTATGAGATACCTCCGGAGAGACAAAGACCCATCCTTCTCATGGGACCGCCCGGCATCGGCAAAACCGCTATCATGGAGCAGGTGGCGCGGGAGTGCGGGATCAGCCTGATCTCTTATACGATCACCCATCACACAAGACAGAGCGCCATCGGCCTGCCCTTTATTTCTAAGAAGGAATACGGCGGGGAGGAGTACTCCGTCACCGAGTACACGATGAGTGAGATCGTGGCCTCGGTCTACGACCAGATCGAACTGTCAGGCATATCAGAGGGAATCCTGTTTCTGGACGAGATCAACTGTGTCTCGGAGACACTGGCGCCGACTATGCTGCAGTTTCTGCAGTACAAAATGTTCGGAAACCACAAGGTCCCGGACGGTTTTATCATCGTCACAGCCGGAAATCCGCCCCAGTACAATAAGTCCGTGAGGGATTTCGACATCGTTACGCTGGACCGCGTAAAGAGGATCGATATCGAGGAAGACTTCCCGGTGTGGAAGGAGTACGCGTACCAGATGGGGATCCACGGGGCGATCCTGTCCTATCTTGAGATCCGGAAGAAAGACTTTTACAGTGTCAAAACACAGATCGACGGCAGGCAGTTCGTGACAGCCAGAGGCTGGGAGGACCTCTCCAGGATCATCAAGGTCTACGAGAAGATGGGCATTCCGGTGAATGAGAGGCTCTGCGTACAGTACCTGCAGGATTCGGAGGTTGCGGCTGGATTTGCGTCCTATTACGAGCTGTACAGCAAATACCGCACTCTCTACAGGATCCCGGAGATCCTTGAAGGGTCTGTCCCCGAGGAAAGTACAGTGCTCAGGGAGGCTCCCTTCGATGAGAAACTCAGTATCCTCGGCCTTCTTATTGACAGCCTCAGCCAGGAATTTACAGCTTATGCCGAGATGCAGAGAGTTCAGAAGAGGGTCCTGGAGGAACTCACCACTGTCAGGGGAGCGCTTAAGAGAAGCGCGGAGATGAAGACAGATGCCGGAGAAAACAATGCAAAATATCTTCTGGCGGGAAGAAGGCTTTTGTGTGAGCAGGAGACTGAGCGCCTGAAAAAAGCCAGAATGCTCGACAGAGAGAGCGAGAGAGTGGAGAGAAAGGTCAGCGCCAGACTCAGAGAGATGGAAAAGCTCGTCTCTCTGGAAGGAAACGGAGACCCGCGGCATGATTTCACGCTGCTCAAACAATCATTTGACGCGGCGGAGACAGCGAGAAAAGAGGAGATCGCGGCGACAGACAGACATCTGACAAACAGCTTCCGTTTTCTCTCGGCGACTTTCGGAGAGGGGCAGGAGATCGTGCTGTTTCTGTCGGAACTTACCGCAGGCTATTACAGCCTGAAATTTGTGAACGAGAACGGGAACGAGGCGTTTTACAGATACAACAGGCTTCTGCTGCTCAAGGACCGCAGGGAATCTCTGCAGCAGGAAGCGCTTTCTCTTCTCGGGATCTGAAACAGCGAGGAGCGACATGGCGTTTTGGGGATACAGACCGGTACTGCCGGAATTTACAATAGAGGACCCGAAGGAAGACTTCAGAACTGCAAGGGTCATCGAACAATATCACCTCGGAAGTAAAGCGCTGTTTATGCCCGGAGGCGGCCTTTCCTGGAAATATCTGCCTGTTGACAGGATCAGAGGCGTGATACCCGGCAAAGAGAGCAGGGACGAGGAGAGCGCGATGGGAGGATATCACATCGAACAGCCGACGATCCGGGTGATCTATCAGGGAGGCGTGGAAGTCCTGACCCTGGAGAGCAGGAGCCAGGCTGAGATACTGTTTTCTCTTCTTAAGAGGAACTACTAAAAAGAACTGCGAAAACACAGCGCACGGAAACTGACGGAAAGGAGGAAGCGCATGAAGAATTTCAAAATGATCGTCAGTTATGACGGGACAAGATATTTTGGCTGGGAACATCAGCCGGACACAGATATGACGATCCAGGGAAAGCTCGAGAAAGTGCTCAGCCAGATGCAGGAATTGCCGGAGGGGCAGTCCGTGACCGTGATCGGAGCAGGAAGGACGGACGCCGGCGTGCACGCAAGGGCTATGACGTGCAACGTGCTGCTGGATACTGTGAAGACGGAGGAAGAGATTCAGGAGTACATGAACCGCTACCTTCCCGATGACATCAGCGTAAACAGCGTCAAACTGGCGGCTGAGCGTTTCCACAGCCGCTTCAAAGCCATAGGAAAGACTTACCGCTATACTTGCTGGTATGGCAGCAGCAAACCTGTTTTTGACAGGCGCTATGTGACGGTCCTTGATAGGGAACCTGATATAGAGCGCATGCAGGAGGCCGCGGAATACCTGACGGGTATGCACGATTACAAGAGTTTCTGCGGCAACGCCAGAATGAAAAAGTCGACTATCAGGGTCGTGGACGTGATCCGGATCGAGCAGAGTGGTAATTACATACGCTTCTATTTCCACGGGAACGGATTTCTCCAGAATATGGTCAGGATCATGACCGGGACGCTCCTGGAGGTCGGTTTCGGCAAAAAAGAACCGGAGGATATGGCCCGGATCATTGAGGCAAAAGACAGACAGACAGCAGGGTATACAGCGCCCGCGCAAGGGCTTTGCCTGATGAAAGTGGACTACTGACCTGATTCTTATAAGGCAAAGGAGAGGCTATGATCGATAAATACAGAGATGAACTTCTCAAGTCTTTTCTTGACAATTACAGCCGCGTGTATCTGATCGATCTTGAAAAGGATACGATCGTCAAAATACAGGAGTCCGAGGGAGCGCCGGAGTTCGATCCGGTCCGACAGAACCGCTATTCGGAGTTCAACAGGGTCTACAGCTACACCATGCTCGAACCCGAGTATTCCCAGTGGCGCGAGATGATGGGCAGTGTTGAGAACATCCGTAAGGTACTGGCAGACAGAAACAGTTTCACATTGTCCTATCAGATGAAGGACGGCAGATGGATGAAGGTGGAAAACCGTATCCTGGAAAAGAGGGACGGCGTACCCGTCAAGGTATTTGCCTGTATACCAAAAGAGGAGACGGACCGCCTGGCGGAGAACGAGAAGATCCTTGAGGACAGACACGACCTCTCGTCTCTGGTCACTTCTTCAGAGAGGAGACACAGGGAGGCGAGGGAGAAACTGTATAAGGGCGTGCTTGCCATCGACACATTGTCTACCTGTGAAGTCAATGTCACCCGCAATACTGTGATCGCCGCGATCGGCAATAACGATGATATATTTTATCAGGAAGCCATCGATATACCGAGTCCCTTTGATGCGCTTGTTAAGAAATGGGAGGACAGGATCCTCTCGGACAATGTCGACCAGTTCCGGGAACAGATGACCAGAGAGAACCTGATCACACTGTACGGGATGGGAGAGAGAGATCTCTGGATCGAGTGTATGGTGAAGGACAGGTTCGGCAACAAAGTCTGGCTCAGAGGGATCATCGCGCTCTCCAAGAGCGATGAGACCGGGGACATCATGGCGCTGATCGTCGTGCGTGATGTCACGGAGAGAAAGAAGATCGAGATCGAGAACACAAGGCGCATGGACCTGATCATGGGACTCACTAATGACTATGAATCGGTCTATTTTGTGGACCTTGAGACTGATTCCTATGATATTTACAGGCGCAACGACCGGATTACGACCAAATACAGCAGTATTTTTCTGCCCAGTTTTTCCGAAAGCGTTGAGGCTTTTGCATACAGAGGCGTCTACAGGCAGGACAGGGAGAATTTCATCCGTCTGCTCAGCATTGATGAACTCAGGAAGACGCTGAGAAAGAAAAGCGGGTTCACTTTCTCCTTCCGCACGGGAAATACCGGTGCGCCCAAGTACTACCAGGTCAAAGGAGTCCGGATCGGCAGCGGCAGGAACATGCAGCTGCTTCTGGGTTTTGCCAATATTGAGGAGGAGAGACAGGAAGAACTCAGAAAGAGAAAACTTCTTGAAGACGCTCTCGAGCAGGCAAGACACGCGGCGGACGCCAAGAGCTCTTTCCTTTCCAATATGTCCCACGACATCAGGACTCCCATGAACGCGATCATGGGCTTTGCCGGTATAGCTTCCGAGCACCTCGACGATCCCGACAAAGTCAGGGCGTGTCTTGATAAGATCATAGTCTCAAGCAATCACTTGCTGCAGCTGATCAACAACGTGCTCGACATGAGCCGAATTGAGAGCGGCAGAATGGTGCTCGAAGAATCATGGGTCAATATCCGGGAAATCGTACATGAAGTGACGGATTTCATGAAACCGGAGATTCTTGCCCGGGAACACGAATATGAATTCCGAGTCGGGGAGAACATACCGGGCTATGTGCTGTGCGACCGCCTCAGAGTTACGCAGCTCTTGCTCAATATCCTGAGCAACGCGGTAAAATATACGCCGAAACAAGGCCGGATCCGACTGTCGGTCGCAGAGGGAATAGGGGCGCCCCAGGGATATTTTGCCCTGGAATTCGTGATCAGCGACACCGGGATCGGAATGAGCAGGGATTTTCAGACTCGCCTGTTCGAGCCCTTTGAGAGAGAGAACAACTCTACGGTCAGCAAGGTCATGGGAAGCGGACTGGGAATGTCGATCTGCAAAGGAATCGTGGATTCCATGGGCGGATCCCTGACTGTGGACAGCCAGCAGGGAAGAGGTTCTGTGATCACGGTGAACCTAGCGATGAAATACAGGAATGAGGATGAAGAAACTGCGGAGATCGATGCCGAAGAGGCAGCCGACAGCGGCAGGCAGACAATTACTTCCCGGTCGGCGATATTCTATGGCGCCGCGGATACGGGCATAGTAAAGGAGAACGATAAGATCAGGATCCTTGTGGTGGAGGACAACGAACTGAACCGGGAGATCGCCAAGGAGCTTCTCGAGGACATCGGTTATCTGGTGGAGACGGCGGAAGACGGAGAGTCTGCGGTCCTGATGATCCGGAGATCGGACAGGGATTATTACGACGCCGTTCTGATGGACATTCAGATGCCCGGAATCGACGGTTACGAAGCCGCGAGAAATATCAGACGGCTGTTCGACTGGGAGCACGCGCAGATCCCGATCATCGCCATGACGGCGAACGCCTTCGAGGACGATATGGAGAAAGCCCGCGGCGCGGGTATGAACGCATATATCGCCAAGCCTGTCGATCCGGAGGCTGTGAAAAAGATTCTGGAGCAGGTACTGGCAAACAGGACTAAGAACGGGACATGAGGTAAGGATTTTGAAAAAAGCACTTGCAAGCGACTTTGACAATACACTTTATTTTATGAATACGGAGGAACGGTTTCGGGCACAGGATGTCTTTGAGATCCTCTTCTTCCGGAAGGAGGGGGGACTATTCGGGATCTGCACGGGAAGATCGCCCGACAGTATATTAGACATCGCAGGGAGTTTCCTGCACCCTGATTTCATCATCTCCGTGAGCGGCGCGCTCATTGTCGACGGAGAGGGAAAGGTGCTGGACAGCCGCAGCCTTGCCCCTGAGACGGCCAGAGCGATCCTGAAGGAATTTGACGGGGAAGCCGCGATGGTAGTACATGCGGGTGGGAATGTATACTCCTTCGCGGAGAAAGAGTACCCGCTTCAGATAGCCATCAGAGATTTTGAGGAACTTCCGCAGGACGCGATCTACGGCATTTCCATGCGCTTTGTCGGCGAAAAGGAGGCGGAAGAAGCAGCAGCCCGGATCAAAGAGAAATACGGCGCGGAAGCCGCGCCGTATCAGAATGTGAGACATGTGGATGTAGTGGCTGCCGGTTGCTCTAAGGGAACAGGCATGTGCAAAGTCAGGGAAATCTTCGGGATTGACCGCTTTGGGGGAATCGGTGATTCCTATAATGATCTGCCGCTCCTTCAGGCAGCCGATGTCGGCTTTACATTCCCGGACGCCCCCGAAGAACTCAGGGAAGCCGCGGATGAGATCGTGCTGTCAGTTTCCGAGGCGATCGGGAAAATGAGGTGACAGATTCCGGTCAGCTGCTGTAGAGCGCATCCTCCCATGAAGTGCGGGAAGGCCAGGAACCGTCGTCCAGGGTTTCTCTGAGGAAACGGAAATAGAAGGAGAGCTTTTCCTGTATGTGCCGGCCTTGAAAACAGCCTGAGTAAGGCGTTCTGCCGGATAACAAGGTCTCCATCAGGCGCGCCCGGTCCTCCATGGGATAAGTCTTGCTGTAGGGATCGATGAACCAGACGTCGTCCGCGGGACATCCGCTCACCGCGGTATTCTCAAGGCTCCCCGCAGTTTCATAACTCTCTCCCTTTTCATTGATGTAAGAATAGTAGTATGAGAAACCTTCGGGGTTCATGGAGTTCCATTCGTCCTCGTTTAAAAGCTCTTCTCCCGCGAAGCGGTAATCCGCCGCGTGGGTGAGCTCGTGGATCACCGTGTCGGGGCTCAGGTCGTCGCCAAGGTCGAAAGCGAGCTGCATCGTCCCGCCGGACTCTGTCGCGAAGGCACTTGCGTTGGAAATATTGCTCGAGGCATCCAGCGGATGCAGGGCTCCGGTCAGATAGACTGCGATGTTCCTGTAATAACCACCCTTTAGCTGCGTGAAATAAGTGTCGGGGTAAAGGGAAAGCACGTTTTCCAGTACTGACAGCGAGCCGTCAATGACGGCGGAGTCCGTGCAGGCTTCCGCGGTGTAATCAGAGAACTCAGCCGGGACGTTGGCGCCGATCAGGATGCGGATTCCGTATCGATCCTCCAGTTTCCCGGCTTTTTCGGTGAGAGAATCGTAACTAAATGTTTCGGGCGCACTGTACTCGGAACTCGAGGGCGCCTCCCACTTGACAGCGCGGCAGGAAGAGGTATCCCAAAGATAAACGCGCGCGGGCCTCCCGGCGTCGTCGCACAAAGCCCACAGGCACCAGTCTCCGCAGAGAGAGCGGGGAAAAGTGCTGAAAGCCAGGAAAGAATCTGTCTCTTTCGAGGAATTGTCTGCTCCGATCACAGAGAGGACATCGCCCGGAAGCTCCATCTCTCTTTTGACCTGTCCGGACCGGTCGCAGACGGAGATCACAGGCTTTGTCCTGAAGGATGATCCCAGAAGGCGCCCTTTGTCAGTGACGGTGAAGCGGGATGGATTGATATCGGAAAGGTAGTATTCGCTCTCACCTGATTCGGGATCTACGTCGACGTAGACCTGCAGGGAGGGATCGCGCCGCGAATAGGTGGCAAAAGAGAGCCGGCCCTCGTGGCCGCATATTACGGGCGTGAAGGCGCCAAATTCACAGGGGAGAGTCCATGAGACACGCAGTTCCCCGTCTTCGGTGACTTCGTACACAATGCCCCTTGCGGAGGACAGCCATAGGCGCCCGTTCAGACAGCAGGGTACCGCGTCTGAGAGGAAAGAGGGCAGGATGACCCTGCCTGCGGGAGTATCCGGCAGGTAGATAACACCGCCGCGGCTGTCGAAGATTACCAGAGGATCACAGGAGATCACAGAGAGGCCCTCAGTCCCGTCTAAGCGGCGCTCCTTTACCTGAGCGCGGTCGAATGAGGTTAGCTCCTCCTTTTCTCCTCTCAAAAGGTCCAGTAACTGCGCGGTATAGGAAGAGACGACGCCCTGACTGTCCGGATTTGCGGTAATGAGAAGCAGACGGGACTCATCATAGAGGCCGGTGCAGCACAGAACTGCGTTGTTCTCCGGGGAGGTCAGCTGTGTGATCTCGTAGAGCGCGCCCTGATCCTTCGCTGAATCGGCTTTCATTGAGGAGAGATTTTCTGTGATCTCACGCATCACGTCGGACTGCTCATTTCCACTTCCGCAGGAGGCCATGAGGAGCGCGGACATTATTATCAGGAACAGCGCGCCGATGCGGCGCCTTTTAAAAAGGATCATTATAAAAATACCTCGATACATATATGTTGGGAAAAATCTGACTTTTATTGTAGAATACCCTTCGAAGGGGTAATAGGCAAGTGCCGGAAACCGGAGAGAATATAGGAGGAAATATGAAAAAACTGGGATTTATTGGCGTAGGTAATATGGGCGGAGCTATGATCGGCGGGATTCTGGCTGGAAAAAAGATGGCGGCAGAGGACATAATCGGAGCCGACCACTCCCAGTCAAGCAGGGATCGCGCGGCTTCTCTTTACGGCATAGAGATGACCGGAGATAACAGAGAAGTTGCCGCACAAGCGCAGATTCTGTTCTTCAGCGTCAAGCCGCAGTTTCTGGACGACGTGCTTAATGAGATCAGGGATGTGATCACAAAAGATCAGCTTCTTGTCAGTATAGTCGCAGGCCGGAGCATCGCATATTACCAGAAGATGCTGGGTAAAAAGATCCGAATCATCCGTTTAATGCCCAACACGCCGGCGCTTGTGGGGGCAGGAATGACGGCCGCCTGCTGCAGCGCGGAGGTGAGCGCGGAAGAGATGGAAAAGGTCGGAGATCTCATCAGGACTTTCAGTCTGTTTGAAGAAGTGCCGGAAACTCTCTTTGACGCAGTGACGGGCGTCAGCGGGAGCTCTCCCGCCTATGTGTTCATGATGATGGAGGCTATGGCGGACGCGGCGGTTCTTGCGGGAATGCCCAGAGCGCAGGCTTACAGATTTGTCGGACAGGCTGTGCTGGGCAGCGCGAAGATGATGCTGGAGACAGGCAAACACCCCGGAGAACTCAAGGACATGGTGTGCTCACCTGCCGGGACCACTATAGAAGCGGTCAGGGTTCTCGAAGAATTAGGGCTCCGCAGCGCAATAATTGAGGGAACAGAGGCCTGTATTGAAAAATCTGCTCAAATGAACGCCGAAAAAAACTGATAATGATTGCATTTGTCGGATTTAAGGAGTATCTTTATTAGGATATTGTGTTTTTCTTAATAGGAGTAACGTAAATGAGCAGTAATAAGGTGAGCCCGCAGAAGAAAAGGCCCCCCAGAAAGACAAGCGCTTCAAGCGTAAAAAAAGCGCAGCGCAAGAAGATAAACAGATATATCAGGATAAGCGGAAGGGTCATGTTTATCCTTCAGGTGATCATATCTCTGATCATGATCATTACCGTCGGCAGGACGGGAATGCTTCCCTGGAAATACATGGTACTGATCTTTGCAGTCCTGGCTCTTTTGGCCGCTGCAACGTTCATGCTGAATCTGAAGCGGAACAGAAAAGTCCGGCTGGTCGGCATAGGGATCAGCACTGTAGTGATCATAATGGTGCTGGTATTTACGCGCTATTTTAACAGGACCATGGGACTGATCTCGAGCGGCGACAAGGCCCAGAAGACAGACAATATGGTCGTGGTGGTAAGAGCCAATGATCCTGCGGAAGTTCTCAAGGACGCCAAGGACTACAAATTTGCCATGCACGGATCGGTCACTGAAGGCGCAAGCGGCGAAATGATAAGCGACATCGAGTCGGCGCTCTCCACCAAGGTCAAGGTGGAATCGTACAACAGTGACGTGGAGGCGGCCAGGGCCCTTCTGGAGGGCAAGGTGGACGCCGCGATCTACAATAAGGCCTATACATCGGTCATAGCGGAATCCCTCGACGACGACGAATACGAGGATAAGGTGAGAGTTCTCTATCAGTACGGTATCCAGACGAGCATCGTTAAGGAGACTGTCAACGTCGGAGAACCTTTCAACGTCCTGATCAGCGGAATTGACGTCTACGGAGATATTTCCCAGACGAGCCGAAGCGACGTCAACATCATCGTAACTGTCAATCCCAAGACCAAGAAAGTGCTGCTGACCTCCACGCCTCGTGACTATTTCGTCCCGATTCCGGAAGTATCAAACGGCGTCAGAGATAAACTCACGCACGCAGGTATCTACGGCGTGGACGCGTCTATGAGAACCCTTGAGGAACTCTACGGCATTGATATCACTTATTTCGTCCGTGTAAACTTCGATACGCTGATCAAACTGGTCGACGCGATGGACGGTCTGGATGTTTACGTCGAGTATCCGTTCGACTGCTATACAGACGAATACCATTTCGACAAGGGATGGCACGACATGTTCGGTGACCAGGTTCTGGCATTCTGCCGCGAGAGATACAGCTTCGCGGACGGCGATAACCAGAGAGGCCGCAACCAGGAGCAGGTGCTCAAGGCACTTATCGAGAAGTTGATCTCCCCTGCGATCCTGCCTCACTACGCGGATATCCTGGACAGTCTGGACGGTTTCTTCCAGCTCAACATTCCTCAGGAGAAGATCGCAGAACTCGTCAACATGCAGCTCTCTGACAACGCGAGCTGGGAGATCATGAAGCAGTCGGCGGAGCAGGGCGAAAGCGCTCTTGAGACCACATACTCGGCAGGCAGCACGCCTCTGTATGTTATGTGGCCCGACGACGCGAGCGTCAAGGTCAATAAGGCAAGGATCGAAATGATCATGAGCGAAGGCTATACGACCAATACGGAGAGCACGGAAACCGTTGAAACCGCGCAGAAATGAAAAAAGAATCAAAAAAGAGCAGGCGCTGTGCCTGCTCTTTTTTATTAAAGTTGTTCAGTTTACAATTTAGTGTTCGAATACGGATTCATAGATAACTCTGCGCCGTTCCTTGCCTACGAATACAAATCCGAGTCTGTATACGAGGATATAGGAGAAAAGCGCAAGCCCTGTGGCGATGATCACATCTGAGAACGAGTGCTGCTTGAGGAACATCGTTGACAGAATGATGAGAAAGCCGAGGACTGTCATGAGGATCTTGCTCATCTTAGAGCGCACCAGCTTCGCGTCTGTCCTCCACACAGCGATCATCACGGCCAGAGAATTGTAGACGTGAATGCTCGGAGTTACATTAGTGGGGGTATCAACTGCGTATAACCGCTCGACCATGTACGTGAAAATATTGTTTCGCGGCATTGTTTCCGGCCTGAGCAGCAAAATATTCGGGAAGAAGACGGAGACGGCCAGAAAGACGGTCATTCCGATCACAAGGAATGCTGCGACCTCGTGATAACTCTTTTCATCCTGCAGGAACATGTAGAATGCAAAACCGAAGGCATATACAAACCACATCAGATACGGGATTATGAATACCTCGCAGAAGGGGATCATGTCGTCTACTGCTGTGTGGATCACCGTGTAGTGAAGCCGGTTCCAGTTCTCGATCAGGGCAAACGTCACAAGGTAGAACACCCCGTACGCCGCCATCGGAGCTGCAAGTTTCGCTTTATAGCGAACGATCTCCGGCATTGACTTGCCGGCGAGCGGACCAAATCCGTATCCCGAATCCCAAATAAGTTCTTTCATTGCAAAATCACCTCTTATGGTTTTCAAAATACTCAATTTCATTTTCAGGTTTATCGACAGACATACTACAACCAAAAAATAGAAAAATCAAGAGGTGTACAAAAATAAAGGCACAGTATTACGCTAAAAAGCAGGGAAATCATCGGGGAATCGTATGTATGTTTAGGAAAAACAAGGCTTTAGGATGTATTTTGAACAATGCGAGGCTGATCCTGCGCTTTTGTTTTAGTGGAAGATTCTCTTGCAGTGCCCGTGGGACCTTGCTATACTACATTTTGGCGACTTTAAAAAAAGACAAATGTCCGTCTGGAAAAACACTCACACAGGAGGAGTTAAATGTATTCGATCGAGGAAGTAAGAATGACAGACCCGGAGATCGCGGCTGCCATTGAAAAAGAAATCAAGAGACAGAATGACCATATCGAGCTGATCGCCTCTGAGAACTGGACCAGCAAGGCTGTGATGGCCGCGATGGGAAGTCCTCTTACCAATAAATACGCAGAAGGATACTCCGGCAAAAGATATTACGGCGGATGCTATGTGATCGATGAAATAGAGACCATTGCTATTGAGAGAGCCAAGAAGCTGTTCGGCTGTGATTACGCAAACGTGCAGCCTCATTCCGGCGCCCAGGCAAACCTTGCTGTAGAATTTGCCATCTTAAAGCCCGGCGATACTCTGATGGGCATGAACCTCAATCAGGGCGGCCATCTCACACACGGCAGCGCTGCCAACATCTCCGGCACTTACTTCAATATCGTTCCTTACGGCGTGGATGAGAACGGCTTCATCGACTATGACGAGCTCAAGAGGATCGCGATAGAGGCAAAGCCGAAGCTGATCATCGCAGGCGCTTCCGCTTACGGAAGAACGATCGACTTTAAGAAGTTCAGGGAAGCTGCCGACGCTTGCGGCGCAGTCCTCATGGCTGATATCGCTCATATCGCGGGCCTTGTAGCGGCAGGACTTCATCCGAGTCCCTTCCCCTATGCAGATGTTGTGACAACCACGACCCACAAGACCCTCAGAGGTCCCAGAGGCGGCATGATCCTCGCCAACGAGGAAGCGGCCAAGAAGTATAACTTCAACAAAGCTGTATTCCCCGGCATCCAGGGCGGCCCCCTCGAGCACGTGATCGCGGCCAAGGCTGTCTGCTTCAAGGAAGCTCTTGATCCTTCCTTCAAGGTCTACGCACAGAACGTTCTCGACAACGCGCAGGCACTTTGCAAGGGACTGCAGGCCAGAGGCATCGACATCGTCTCCGGCGGCACAGACAACCACCTCATGCTCGTCGACCTGACCCGCACGGGTCTTACCGGCAAGCAGGTTGAGAAGCTTCTGGATGAGGCGCACATCACGGCCAACAAGAACACGATCCCCAATGAGCAGAGATCTCCTTTCGTGACCAGCGGCATCCGTCTCGGATCCCCCGCGGCAACCACAAGAGGCCTTAACACTGAGGATTTCGACCGCGTAGCTGAGGCGATCTCCATCGTCATCAAGAAGCAGGAAGCCGGCATCGAAGAGGCGCAGGCGATCATCAAGACTATCACGGATAAGTATCCGCTGGTGTGAGCGAGAAATCGAATATAGGAAAACCTGTGAAGGGGCATGCGGTTTGCATGCCCCTTTTTTGTGAGAAACACTCAATAAGTCGTGGTGATGCGGGAAAGCGTGATACGTAAACCTACGCTACGGAGACATATACCCTTTAAAAGCCCGTTCCTTTCCGTTGGATTCACATAAATCGATTCCCCGCGCAGGAGGGAACCGCACATCAGAAACTCGCAGCCCGGTCTTTATGACCGGGCTGCTCAAACATGCTGGCTTTCGGTCGGCAGGAGCTGCCTCCCTCATTCCCTCCTGCGCAGAGAATCGATTTGGTTCATCCGGCACTCAAGGAAAGGGCTTGTTAAAGGGTATATCTCTCCGGCGCTCAGGTTATCGGATGCCGATAGACATTGAAGATCCTATGGGAATGGTCTGGTAATAGGAAGAAGCTTGTTGGACTCCATCGGAATTTAGCAAAGCATGTCCGAGGATGGGGTACACCCACGAAACAAGTTTTCCGGCACCCATCGGATTTGAAAATGCTCCCCGGTAGATGGACCACTTGGAGAGTCAGCCTCCGGGCTGCAAGCAGTCGATATCTGAAAGGGAGGGGCACATGGTCCTGATGCAAACATTTTGAATGAGTGTTGGCTTTCACTTGATCTTCTGCAAGCGAAGAAGAGAACGAGGGAGGCAGCTCCTGCCGACCGAGAGGCCCGTTGTCCGAAGACGGCCGGTCATAAAGAGCGGCCGTCAAGTTTCGGTGCCGGTTCTCTCCGCAGCGCAGCAGAAGATCATAGTGAAACCACACGAATTCAATATGCCATGTGCCCCGCACTGTCAGCCATTCACTATAGCACTACAATTTGATAAATTAATCAGAAAAATCAGATAATTTAAAAATAAATAAGTAAGTTGTTGACAAATTGCACTACGTTTAGTACAATAATCTCACAAAGAAAAACAAAGCAAACAGAAAGGAAAGGACAGATAACTCCACTGGAGAGCCGAATATTAAAGGTAACTTTAGTAACCAGCCCAGTAAACTACAAACATCCGAATTAAGTACACGAAGATCGCGGTGAATTTCATTAGAGCAGAATATTTCTTTTATCATAGGAAATAAATCTGATAGCTGCCTGATCGATCAATGAAACCGATGTCAACCGGAATCACAGAAAGACAGACAAGTGAACAAATGAATCCCAAGAGATGAAAACCCGATATTTAGAACTGATCGGAAACCGGAAAGGTACAGGATGAGAAGTATCCGGATCATATCCCATATTTCAGATCATCGCACCGATCAAATAGTAGATCAGATTCAATTATTAAAGGGTAAGTTCTTAAAGGAAACATTTTCAGTATTATCAAATATGATAACAGAAAGCTTCCATAGAGGGTCGACACTCAGATTGCAGAATATTCAGCCATGAACATCGCAGTACAATCAGTACAAAAAGAGAAAAGGTGGAAAGAAGAGGATCATACAGAAAGTGCTAAGGAGGAATAAGCCATTGGACAAAGCACATTAAGAAAGGGTACCGGTCGTAAAGAAGATCAGTACCCTTTCTTATTGCGTTTTCTTGTATTGCCCGCGCCGTCATGATACTCTCGAATCAGATGCAGATGTGCGCAATGGATCAGTTTCCTGAAATGAGGCTCCCAATGGAAGAATACACTTTTGATGCGTTCATAAGTTACAGTCACCGCGATCTCAGCTGGGGAACGTGGCTCCAGAAAAAGATAGAGACTTTCCGGATCCCGAAGGATATGAGGGGAGAGAGGCCCAAAGGCCAGGGGCTGCGCGTATTCAGGGATCAGACTGACCTGGCAGGGACGGAACTGCAGGACTCTCTGAGGCAGAATCTGGATACTTCCCGGTATCTGATCGTGCTCTGCTCCCCGGCGAGCGCCGCCTCCTCCTGGGTAAATGAGGAAGTTAAATATTTTGTCTCGCTGGGAAGAGTATCAAATATCATTCCTTTCATTGTGGGCGGGGATCCGCACTGCGCTGATCACAGCGGCAGTGACGGCTGTGATCGCCTCGACCGGCGGGGCGCTGTTATGGAGAAATGCGGTAATTTCCCGAAAGAACCGGGAACTCAACTATGACATCTACGGCGCCGCGATCGTCTCGATCAGCCAAAAAGATGTGATCGAACCGGAGGACGTCGCTTTTTTGAGGGCGTCCGCGGAAGAGGGAAACGCGGCGGCCATTCCTTTTCTCATAGACTGTTACAAGAACGGATGGGGCACGGAGAAGGATTTTGAGCAGGAGTTTTACTGGAGCAAAACAGGGGCGGACCTGGGGAATACGGACTGCATGATGGCTCTGGCAAACTGCTATGACCGCGGTGAAGGAACGGAGCAAGATTATCAGCAATCTTTTGCCTGGTACACGAAGGCGGCTGAGGCGGGAAATTCCATAGGAATGTTCCACACAGCTGTCTGCTACGAGAAAGGAGAGGGAGTCGAACAGGACCTCTCGAAGGCATTTGAGTACTATAAAAGGAGTGCCGAGGCAGGCTATGATCTGGGCATGTATAATCTCGCAATGTGTTATCTGATGGGAACTGGGACAGAGCCTGATCAGTACAAGGCGTTTGAGTGGACTCAGAAACTCGCCGATACGGGCAACACATTCGGGATGTACAACCTGGGACTCATGTACCAGAGGGGATTCGGAACAGAGGAGAATCCGGAACTGGCCTATTACTGGTACCGCAAGGCGGCGGATGCAGGCGACGCCGACGGCGCTTATATGAGCGGATGGTGTCTGGAGAACGGATACGGTGTGAAAAACCCGGCTGAGGAGTGGTACCGCAAAGGCGCGGAAGGCGGCAATGAGAATGCGGCTGAGGCACTTAAGAGGCTGGGCGGTGAATGAACAATGTCATAATAAAAACCCGTGACGGATCGCAGCAGGTGCTGAAATCCGTTACGGGCTTTTTATTACCTGTTAAAACGGGAAAAGACGTCTTTTATTTTTGGATGCTTTTTTGCCAGGTACTTTTTTGGTTTTGACAGAGCTGCCGGAACGCTTCTTTCCGGAGCCGGATTTTGAACCCGAACCCGATCCTGAAGCCGTTTCTAAACTGGAGCCCGAGCATGAGCCGGCGCCATAGTAAGGATCATCTTCGGCAGCGGCCTTGCGGGCGGCGTTTTTGCCCGCGGTGGCGAGCAGGAGCTTAATACGGTTGAGCTGGTTGACTTCGCTGGCGCCGGGATCGTAGTCGATGGCGGCAATGTTCGCCATGGGGTAGATGCTCCGGATGTGTTTGATGACACCCTTGCCTACCACGTGGTTGGGCAGACAGCCAAAGGGCTGAATGCAGACGATGTTTTCAACGCCGCTGTGGATCAGCTCGATCATCTCGCCGGTGAGGAACCATCCTTCGCCGGTCTCATTGCCGATGCTTACGATGGGCTCCGCGTATTTTACCAGCTGGTAAATGCTTGCGGGCGGGTCGAAGTGCCGGCTCTTTTTATATGCCCTGTTGATGGGGCCGAGGAAGCCCTCGATGGTCCTGATGCCAATGTTGCAGGCCATGGCTGTTTTCTTGCTCGTACCGAGGTTCTCAGCCTTGTACACCTGGTTGTAGAAGCAGTAGAGCATAAAGCCCATCAGGTCGGGTACGTTGGCTTCTGCGCCTTCCTGCTCCAGAAGGTCTACCAGGTAGTTGTTGGCGGCAGGCGCGTATTTGACCAGGATCTCGCCCACGATGCCGACACGGGGCTTTCTCTCCTCGCGGATCGGGATGGCGTCAAAGTCACGGATCATGTCGATGGACATCTTCTGAACCTTGGGGATGTTAAGGCCGGAAGTCTTTGTCAGGAAGTCGGAACATCTCCTCAGCCATTTCTGATGGCAGGCCTCAACGCTTCCTTCGCGGAGTTCGTAAGGGCGCATTCTGTAGACACAGCGCATCATGACGTCGCCGAACACGATGGCGTAAGCGGCGCGGCTGATCAGCTTGAGATCCAGCTTGAAACCGGGGTTCTCCTCGAGTCCGGACATATTGGCGCTGATGACGGGGATCTGTTCCATGCCGGCCTTTTTGAGGGCGCGGCGGATGAAGCCGACATAGTTGGAAGCGCGGCAGCCTCCGCCTGTCTGCGTCATGATGACGGCAGTGCGGTTCAGGTCGTATTTGCCGGACTGCAGAGCCTCCATGATCTGTCCCACTACGAAGAGAGAGGGATAGCAGGCGTCGTTGTTGACATATTTGAGGCCGAAATCTACAGCGCGGCGGTTGTCGTTGGAGAGGACAACCAGGTTGTAGCCGCAGGAGCGGACCGCGGGCTCAAGCAGATCAAAGTGGATCGGCGACATCTGGGGCGCCAGGATCGTGTAGTTCTTGCGCATTTCCTCTGTGAAGGGGACTTTTTTGACAGTAGTGTCATGACGTCTGCGCCTGGTCTTCTTGGCGTCACGGATCCGGATGGCCGCGATCAGGGAACGCACGCGGATGCGGGCGCTGCCGAGGTTGTTGACCTCGTCGATCTTGAGGCAGGTGTAGATCTTATCCGATCCGGACAAAATATCGTCCACCTGGTCCGTTGTGACCGCGTCGATGCCGCAGCCGAAGGAGTTAAGCTGGATCAGGTCCAGGTCGTCCCTTCCGCGAACATAGCTGGCGGCGGCGTACAGTCTTGAATGGTACATCCACTGGTCCAGGACGACGATGGGACGCTCGGGATCCTGCAGATGGGAGATGGAGTCCTCGGAGAGCACAGCGATGCCGTAAGAGTTGATCATTTCCGGGATGCCGTGGTTGATCTCCGGGTCCACATGGTAGGGGCGGCCAGCCAGCACGATGCCCTTGACATTGTGGTCCTCCATATATTTCAGAACTTCCTCGCCTTTTTTCTGGATGTCGCGGCGGCAGTTCGTGAGCTCTGTCCAAGCCGCGTATGCGGCTTCTTCGACTTCCTTCTCGGGAATGTCGGAGAATTCCTTCTTCAGCGCTGTACTGACGGTACCCACATTCGTAAAGGCCATGAACGGGTTGCGGAAGTCCACTTCGCCGCGGCTGATCTCCTCCACGTTGTTGCGGATGTTCTCCGGATAGGAAGTGACGATGGGGCAGTTGTAGTGGTTGTCCGCCTGGTCAAATTCCGTGCGCTCGTAGAAGAGGGACGGATAGAAGATGAAGTCCACGCCCTTTTTGATCAGCCACATGATGTGGCCGTGCGCTATTTTGGCAGGGTAGCAGGCCGATTCGCTCGGAATCGACTCGATGCCCATCTCATACACCTCGTGGGTGGAGAGCGGGGAGATCACGACGCGGTAGCCGAGTTTATTAAAGAAGGTCGCCCAGAAGGGGTAGTTCTCGTAAATATTCAGCACGCGCGGGATCCCGACGGTTCCGCGGAAAGCTGCCTCCTTGGGGAGGGGCTTGTAAGCGAAGATCCGCCTGAGTTTGTATTTGTAAAGGTTCGGAATATCGTTCTTTTTGATCTCCTGGCCCAGGCCGCGCTCGCAGCGGTTGCCGGAGATATATTCGCGTCCGCCGCTGAAGTGGTTGACGGTCAGGCGGCAGTTGTTGTTGCACTTTCCGCAGCCTCTGATCGAGGTCTCGAAGGTCAGGTTCACGATCTCGTCAAAAGAGAGCATGGTGCTGGGCGTCTCGCCGTCGTAGCGCTCTCTTGCGATCAGGGCCGCGCCGAAAGCGCCCATGATGCCGGCGATGTCGGGACGGATCACCTGCCCGTCGGAGATCAGTTCGAGGCTGCGAAGAACGGCGTCGTTGTAGAAGGTTCCGCCCTGTACGACGATATTGCGTCCCAGCTGGGATGCGTCGGAGACCTTGATGACCTTGAAGAGGGCGTTCTTGACGACCGAATAGGCAAGGCCGGCCGAAATATCGGATACTTCAGCGCCTTCTTTCTGCGCCTGCTTGACGCGGGAGTTCATGAAAACAGTGCAGCGTGTGCCCAGGTCAATGGGATGCTCCGCAAAGAGCGCCGCCTTGGCAAAATCCTGAACACTGTAGTCCAGGGACTTCGCGAAGGTCTCTATGAAGGAACCGCAGCCGGAGGAGCAGGCCTCGTTGAGGAGGACATTGTCCACAGCGTGGTTCTTGATGCGGATGCACTTCATGTCCTGTCCGCCGATGTCGAGAATACAGTCAACGTCGGGATTGAAGAAGGCCGCCGCGTAGTAGTGCGCGATGGTCTCGACTTCGCCCTCATCCAGAAGGAAAGCCGCCTTAAGCAGAGCTTCCCCGTAACCGGTGGAGCAGCTGCGCACAATATGGGCGTCCTCGGGAAGGAGCTTCTGGATCTCCTTAATGGACCTGATGGAAGTCCTGATAGGGCTTCCCTCGTTGCCGCTGTAGAAGGAATATAAAAGAGAGCCGTCCTCTCCGACCAGCGCGAGTTTGGTAGTGGTGGAGCCGGCGTCGATACCCAGATAGCAGTTCCCGTGATAGCTCGCAAGGTCGCCCCTCACTACACGGGCTTTGCTGTGGCGCTTTGTAAAGGCGTCATATTCTTCCTGTGATTCAAACAGGGGATCCATGCGGCCGATCTCAAACTGCATTTTGATCTCGCCGGAGAGCTTCTGTTTCATTTCAGAGAGAAGAAGGAAAGTCTCCTCCTTAGCATTCATGGCGCTTCCCATTGCTGCGAAGAGGTGAGAATTCTCTACTTCGATCGTATGCTCCTCATCCAGCTTCAGCGTGCGGATAAAGGATTCCTTGAGCTCTGTAAGGAAATGGAGCGGTCCGCCGAGGAAAGCGACGTGGCCGCGGATCGGCTTGCCGCAGGCAAGTCCGCTGATGGTCTGGTTGACTACTGCCTGGAAGATAGAAGCCGCCAGATCCTCCTTAGTGGCGCCCTCGTTGATCAGGGGCTGAATGTCGGACTTGGCAAAAACGCCGCAGCGCGCGGCAATCGTATAAAGAGAAGTGTAGTCCTTGGCGTACTCGTTGAGACCGGATGCGTCTGTCTGCAGCAGGGACGCCATCTGGTCGATGAAAGAACCCGTGCCGCCGGCACAGATACCGTTCATGCGCTGTTCCACATTCCCGTTCTCAAAGTAGATGATCTTGGCGTCTTCTCCGCCCAGCTCGATAGCTACATCCGTCTTGGGCGCGATCTCTTCGAGCGCGGTGGATACTGACACGACTTCCTGTACAAAAGGCACTTCCAGATAATTGGCCAGGGTCAGGCCGCCGGATCCGGTGATCACCGGATGGACCGTGCAGTCGCCAAGCTTTTCTATTGCCTCAGTGAGAAGGTCAAAAAGTGTTCCGCGGATATCGGCGTGGTGCCGGCGGTAGTCCGCGAACAACAGTTTATGGTCAGGATCCAGGATCGCGATCTTCACAGTTGTGGATCCAATATCAATTCCTAAAGTATAATCCTTAGCAATCACGGAAAAACTCCTACTATTCAAATAGTCTGAAAACTTACAAATCATTTTGTCTAACAATACAGTATAAGTCAGTTGTTACAAAAAAGCAACGCATTTGCATTGAGCAAGGTTTCGTTTACATTTAAATAAAGCGATGATAAAATGACTGAAAATGATTTAAAGCGCAGGGGAATAAAATGAGTGACTATGAGAGAAAATTTGGCAAGTATGCAGTGAGAGACCTTTCGCTCAAACTGATCATACTGTATCTGATCGGCTATGTGATCTACTATATCAGGCCTGATATCCTGTACTATATGACTCTGAATCCGTACGCGATCGTGCACGGACAGGTCTGGAGGCTGATCTCCTGGCTTCTGATCCCTCCGTCGGCCAGCAATCTGTTCTTTATCGCGATCATGATGTTTTTCTATTACAGCATAGGAACTTCGCTGGAGAGAGTCTGGGGAACATGGCGCTACAATGTGTTCATCTTCACCGGTATCCTTCTGACGATCGTGTCCGCTTTTTTGTGGATGGGCTTCACATACCTTACCGGAAGCGGCGGCGCGCTGGGGCAGATCGGGGCCGTGAACTATTTTGGCTATTATTCTGCCGCCTTCTCTACATATTATATAAATATGGGAATCTTTTTCGCTTACGCGCTGACATTCCCGGAGGCGATAGTCCTTCTGTTCTTCATCATCCCGGTCAAGGTAAAATGGCTAGGCCTTCTGGACGTGGTCTATCTGCTGTATGAGTTCGTTCAGGGAACAGGCGCCATGCGCTTCGCGATCGCGGCTACCTTTGTCAACATCGCGATCCTGTATCTGCGTTCAGGAAGAAAGCTGAGCGGAAGCTTCAGCGGCAGGGCGATGGAGGATATATTCCACAGCGCTGTGGGCGGACAGGGGGCAAAAAAGAGCCGGGCGGCAGGCCCGGACCGCAGACAGATGCGTCCTTCGGGCGGCGTCGTGCACAGATGCGCGATCTGCGGGAGGACCCAGGCGGACAACCCGGATCTGGAATTCCGCTATTGCTCGAAGTGCGAGGGCGGGCAGGAGTACTGCCAGGATCACCTTTTCACCCACGTACACGTGAAAGCGGGAGAGAAACCCCACATGCAGGCACCCGGCGGAAATAACTAAAGAGGGAGAATCCCGAAATGGATGAGAGACAGAAACAGGTGTTGTTCCTGAAAAGACTCAGGGATACAGCGGATACAGCCGCGAAAAACGGCAATATGATATCGGAAGAGGAACTTGAGGAAGCCTTTGCGGATCTGGACCTGAATGAGGACCAGATGACTCAGGTCAGGGACTTTTTAAAGACGAAAGGCATCGGGATCGGCGAGGCTCTGCCCATCGAGGAAGTGATCTCCGAGGAGGAGATGAATCATCTCAGGGACTATGAGGAGATGCTCGATTCCATCGAGGTTCCTTCCGACAGCGTACTGGACGCGGTCAAACTGTCCGCGATGGCCGGCGAGCGCGACGCGCAGAAGAGGCTCGCGGAGTACTCTTTAAAGAAGGTCGTGGATATCGCAAGGCTCTACGCGGGGCAGGGCGTCTACATGGAAGATCTGATCGGAGCGGGCAATGAAGTGCTTCTGATCGCTGTCACCCAGCTCGCGCCTCTTGATAAACCCGACGAGGTGGACGGATATCTCGGACGCAGGATCATGGACGCTATGGAAGATGTCATAGCCGCGAATCTGGATGAGAAGGCGGCGGAGAAAGTCGTTGAGGAGAGGGTCAACCTGGTGGCCGACAGAGCAAGAGAAATGGCGGAGGAACTCGGCAGGAAAGTGAGTGTGGCGGAGCTTGCCGCGGAGTACGACATGGATCCCGAAGATATCAGGGAAGCAGTGCGGCTCTCGGGCAACGCGATCGGAGATATTCAATGACGGACCGTGAGTTCACAAACGATTTCAAGTATATAATGCAGGATCTGTACAAGCTCTATTTTGGAGCTAAATGCTCCTACAAGGAGATCCTGGAGAGCGATGAGACTTATGTAAGGTTCAAGGCCGTGTGCAGGCAGTGCCTGATCACTGAGGTGGATCAGGATACGACCCTCGAGAGCCATCTGTATTACCTTACTGCTCAGGACCCGGCAGCGGAAGTGTACCGGCTTTTAGGCACGCGGGTCAAACTCAGCATCCCGGCGGTCAGAAAAGGGCTGTTTGGCAGAGAGCAGAGGGTGTTTAAGGAGGAAATCTGGAAGATCGAGGATCTTATGGCGCTGAGCGCGCAGCAGAAGCAGTTCCGGGGGATCGTGATCTCGGAGGTGCAGATCCCCAAACTCAAGCTGAGGGAATTTGCGATCTGACTTGACAGGCGGGGATACCGGAAAGGATAATGAGACCGGAGGCTGTATGCTTCCGGTCTTTAAATCTGACGCAAATTTCTGAGCCGAATTCCGGCACCCGCATTCCATGTGACAGGCCTGAAAATCGAGAATACATTCGATTTTTTTGCAAAATCGCTTGCGCTGTTAAAGGGTGGATGCTATACTATCGCTAGAACAAATGTTCGTAATTTGGAGGAGATCAAATGAGCATAGATATTGAACAGAAGAAGAAGGCGCTGGACGCGGCGCTGCTGCAGATCGAGAAACAGTACGGGAAGGGAGCTGTGATGAAGCTCGGAGATCCTTCCGTTCAGATGAATATTGAGACAATTCCCACGGGCTCCCTGAGCCTTGATATAGCCCTCGGACTGGGCGGAATCCCTAAGGGCAGGATCATTGAGATCTACGGACCCGAGTCCTCCGGTAAGACTACAGTGACCCTTCATATGATCGCCGAGGTACAGAAGAGAGGCGGCATCGCGGGCTTCATCGACGCTGAGCACGCCCTGGATCCTGTCTACGCCAAGAACATCGGCGTTGACATCGACAACCTTTATATCTCCCAGCCCGACAGCGGAGAGCAGGCTCTGGAGATCGCGGAGACTATGGTCAGGTCCGGCGCCATTGATATCGTCGTGATCGACTCCGTCGCGGCGCTTGTACCTAAGGCCGAGATCGACGGCGACATGGGCGATTCACACGTGGGTCTTCACGCGCGCCTGATGTCCCAGGCTCTGCGCAAGCTGACGGCGGTTATCAGTAAATCCAACTGCGCGGTCGTATTCATCAACCAGCTCAGAGAGAAGGTCGGCGTCATGTTCGGCAATCCTGAGACGACCACAGGCGGACGCGCCCTCAAGTTTTATTCTTCCGTCAGAATGGATGTCAGAAGGATCGAGTCACTCAAGCAGAGTGGAGAGGTGATCGGCAACCGCACCAGGATCCGTGTTGTGAAGAACAAGATCGCTCCGCCCTTCAAGGAGGCAGAGTTCGATATCATGTTCGGCAAGGGAATTTCCTATGTCGGCGATGTGCTGGACCTGGCTGCGAAGTGCGACGTTATCAACAAGAGCGGCGCGTGGTACAACTACAACGGGAATAAGATCGGCCAGGGCCGGGAGAACTCCAAGGCCTACCTGCTCGCACATCCTGAGATCCTCGCCGAAGTGGACCGCAAGGTGAGAGAGTACTACAATCTCGACCCGGATGGCGCTTATAAAGCGCCTGAGACGGAGGCCGCTGAAGCGGGAGACAGCCAGGAATAAGAATGGATGTATTTCCCTGCAGGAGATAAATGAGACAGTTAACGGCAGGCTGCAGTACTATTTTTGACGGATAGTGCGGCAGCCTCCCGTTTTTGTGTGAGAACAGTGTTGGCGGAAGAGAAAGATGGCAGATACAGACAGAGATCAGGAACAGAGAAGGAAAGAGTGCCTTCGAAAGAGCGGCACACTCCTGTCGCAGCGCGATTATACCTGCATGAGGCTGCGGGATAAGCTTCTCGCAGGAGGCTTTGAGGAGGAAATAGTTGAGATGACTCTCAAAGACCTGAAGGAAGCGCATTATCTGGACGATGAGCGGTACGCGCGGAATTTCATACAGGCGCACTGGGAGGACAGGAGCAGGACGCGGATCCGCATGGACCTGGAGAATCGGGGCGTGCCGTCTGATATCGCCGCAAGGGTCATCGGCGAGGAGAACGAGGAGCGCGGGAACAGCGCTGAGATCAGGCAGGTCCTCAAGCTTATGCAAAAGAGAAACTTTGATCCGCAGAGCGCATCCTGGGAAGAGAAGGGGAAAATGAATCGCTTGACAGTGAAGAGTTTAGTGTATAAAATTATTTAGTGCGAATCTGCCGTTTTGCGATTTGGTACGTGTTGTAAGCCGTAACAGCGCAAACGGGATCCGAAATGACAGAGAAACGCGAATATAATAAGGAGGTGCTCCTGTATGACCACTGCAATTATCGCAGTGATTCTTACACTTGCAATCTCTGTACCGGTCACTTTTTTCGCTACTTCCAACTATCGCAAGAAGCAGCAGGAAGAGACGATCGGAAATGCGCAGGAGAAGGCCAGGGCGATCATTGATGAGGCGCTGACTACTGCTGAGAACCAGAAGCGCGAAGCGCTGCTTGAGGTCAAGGAGGAATCCATCAGGTCCAGAAATGAACTTGAGAAGGAGATCCGGGACCGCAGAAATGAAGTGCAGCGCAATGAGCGCAGGGTTCAGCAGAAGGAAGAGTCCCTCGACCGCAAGATGGAGAATCTCGAGCGCAAGGAGCAGAGCCTGCAGTCCAAGGAAGAATCGCTGAACAAGCAGAGAGACGAAGTTGCGAAACTCGGTGAGCAGCGTCAGCAGGAACTCGAACGAATTTCGGGATTGACCTCTGAACAAGCCAAAGAATACCTTTTAAAAATTGTTGAAGACGATGTAAGGCATGATTCCGCCGTTATGATCAAGGAGATCGAAACGGAGGCCAGGGAAGAAGCTGACAAGAGAGCCAAGGGATATTTGATCAGCGCGATCCAGCGCTGTGCAGCAGATCATGTTTCCGAGGCGACTATCTCAGTCGTGCAGCTTCCCGGTGATGAGATGAAGGGGAGAATCATCGGACGTGAGGGAAGGAATATCCGCACGCTCGAGACAATGACAGGTGTAGATCTTATTATCGACGATACGCCTGAAGCTGTCGTTATTTCCGGATTTGATCCTATTCGCCGCGAGGTGGCAAGGATCGCTCTTGAGAAACTGATCGTGGACGGAAGGATCCATCCTGCCAGGATCGAAGAGATGGTCACCAAGGCGCAGCGCGAAGTGGAGGCGAAGATCAAGGAAGAAGGCGAGGCAGCCACACTGGAAGTCGGAGTGCACGGCATTCATCCGGAGCTCGTAAGACTTCTCGGCAAGATGCGTTTCCGCACCAGCTACGGGCAGAACGCTCTCAAGCATTCAATCGAAGTTGCGCAGCTGTCAGGACTTCTGGCAGCGGAGCTGGGACTGGATATCCGTCTGGCCAAGAGAGCCGGCCTTCTGCATGATATAGGCAAGGCAGTGGACCACGAGATGGAAGGGTCCCATGTACAGCTCGGCGCTGAACTGTGCCGCAAGTATAAGGAATCTCAGGTTGTTATCAATGCAGTGGAATCCCATCACGGCGATGTGGAGCCCACAAGCCTGATCGCATGCATTGTTCAGGCTGCGGATACGATATCGGCCGCAAGACCCGGTGCCCGCAGAGAGACGCTGGAAACTTATACAATGAGGCTCAAACAGCTCGAGGAGATCACAAACAGTTTTAAAGGGGTTAGTAATTCTTACGCTATTCAGCGATACTGACATGGTGCTTCTGGCCCGCGATATTTCCAAGAAGATCGAGAACGAAATGGAATATCCCGGACAGATCAAGGTCAGCGTGATCCGCGAATCGAGAGTGACGGATTTCGCCAAATAAGGCAAGCGAGTAAAGAAAATGGAGCGGAGACGAAAGCAGATTTCGTCTCCGCTTTTTTTTGCGGGCGAAAACAGAGGCACTTTTTTTAAGGAATTTATAAGGAATATGCACAAATAATGAAGAGATAGGTTATAATACTAATATATATTTACCAAAATATCGCAATCTATCGTATACGCAAGGGGGTCAATCAATGGCAGCAAACGAGAGAAAAAAAATTTTATTTGTCGCATCAGAGTGCGTACCGTTCATCAAGACCGGCGGACTGGCTGACGTTGTCGGCTCTCTCCCCAAGGATATTGATCCGGAGTACTATGATGTCAGAGT